>NZ_JAIGQA010000070.1:0-35025 GCF_019733245.1 Streptomyces sp. WAC04114 | reverse complement strand
GCCCCGGCGTCCCCGGCTCCGTCCGCGCCCGAGTTCACGGCGCCCCCGTCGACGCCCGCCGCCCCGGCCGCGTCCCAGGGCTCCGGCCCGCGTCCGGGCGCCCCGCGTCCGGCCGGCCAGTCGCCGCGTCCGGGTGCTCCGCGCCAGGGCGGCCAGGGCGGCCAGGGCCGTGGTGACCGTGGCGACCGTCCCGGCGCTCCGCGTCCGGGTGGCGGCGCCCCGCGTCCCGGTGCCCGTCCGGCGGGTCCCCGTCCGGGCAACAACCCGTTCACCTCTGGTGGCTCCACCGGCATGGCGCGCCCGCAGGCGCCCCGTCCGGGCGGTGCCCCGCGTCCGGGCGGCCCCGGTGCCCCCGGCGGTGCCCCGCGTCCGCAGGGCCAGGGCCAGGGCGGTCCCCGTCCGCAGGGTGCCGGCGGCGGTCCTCGTCCGCAGGCTCCGGGCGGCGCGCGTCCGACCCCGGGCGGCATGCCCCGCCCGCAGGGTGGCGGCCCCCGTCCCGGCGGCGGCCCCGGCGGCCCGCGTCCCAACCCCGGCATGATGCCGCAGCGTCCTGCTGCCGGCCCGCGTCCCGGCGGCGGCGGCCCCGGCGGCCGCGGTCCCGGCGGCGGCGGTCGTCCCGGTGGCGGCGGCGGTCGCCCGGGTGGCGGCGGCTTCGCCGGTCGTCCCGGTGGCGGCGGTGGCGGTTTCGCCGGTCGTCCCGGTGGTCCCGGTGGCGGTGGCGGCGGTTTCGCCGGTCGTCCCGGTGGTCCCGGTGGCGGTGGCCGTCCGGGCTTCGGTGGCCGTCCCGGCGGTCCCGGTGGCCGTGGTGGCACGCAGGGCGCCTTCGGTCGTCCCGGCGGTCCCGCGCGTCGTGGTCGCAAGTCGAAGCGGCAGAGGCGCCAGGAGTACGAGGCCATGCAGGCCCCGTCGGTCGGCGGTGTGATGCTGCCTCGCGGCAACGGCGAGACCGTTCGCCTGTCGCGCGGTGCCTCGCTCACCGACTTCGCGGAGAAGATCAACGCCAACCCGGCGTCGCTCGTCGCGGTCATGATGAACCTCGGCGAGATGGTGACGGCCACGCAGTCCGTCTCCGACGAGACGCTGCAGCTCCTCGCCGGCGAGATGAACTACACGGTTCAGATCGTCAGCCCGGAGGAGGAGGACCGCGAGCTCCTCGAGTCCTTCGACATCGAGTTCGGCGAGGACGAGGGCGACGAGGAGGACCTGATGGTCCGCCCGCCCGTCGTCACCGTCATGGGTCACGTCGACCACGGTAAGACCCGGCTCCTCGACGCCATCCGCAAGACGAACGTCATCGCGGGCGAGGCCGGCGGCATCACCCAGCACATCGGTGCCTACCAGGTCGCGACCGAGGTCAACGACGAAGAGCGCAAGATCACCTTCATCGACACCCCGGGTCACGAGGCGTTCACCGCCATGCGTGCCCGTGGTGCGCGGTCGACGGACATCGCGATCCTCGTCGTCGCGGCCAACGACGGCGTCATGCCGCAGACGGTCGAGGCGCTCAACCACGCCAAGGCCGCCGAGGTCCCGATCGTCGTCGCGGTCAACAAGATCGACGTCGAGGGCGCCGACCCGACCAAGGTGCGCGGTCAGCTGACCGAGTACGGCCTGGTGGCCGAGGAGTACGGCGGCGACACCATGTTCGTCGACATCTCCGCCAAGCAGGGTCTGCACATCGACTCCCTGCTGGAGGCCGTGGTCCTCACCGCGGACGCCTCGCTCGACCTGCGGGCCAACCCGAACCAGCCCGCGCAGGGCATCTCGATCGAGTCCCGCCTCGACCGCGGCCGCGGTGCCGTGTCGACGGTCCTCGTCCAGCGAGGCACCCTGCGGGTCGGCGACACCATGGTGGTCGGCGACGCGTACGGCCGCGTCCGGGCGATGCACGACGACAACGGCAACAGCGTTGCCGAGGCCGGCCCGTCGACGCCGGTTCAGGTCCTGGGCCTGACCAACGTCCCGGGTGCGGGCGACAACTTCCTGGTGGTCGACGAGGACCGTACGGCCCGTCAGATCGCCGAGAAGCGCGCCGCCCGTGAGCGCAACGCCGCGTTCGCCAAGCGCACGCGCCGCGTGTCGCTGGAGGACCTGGACAAGGTGCTGAAGGCCGGCGAGGTCCAGCAGCTGAACCTGATCATCAAGGGTGACGCTTCCGGATCCGTCGAGGCGCTCGAGTCCTCGCTGCTCCAGCTGGACGTCGGCGAAGAGGTCGACATCCGCGTCCTGCACCGTGGTGTCGGTGCGGTCACGGAGTCCGACATCGACCTGGCCATGGGCTCCGACGCCATCGTCATCGGCTTCAACGTGCGCGCCGCCGGGCGTGCGCAGCAGATGGCCGAGCGCGAGGGTGTCGACGTCCGGTACTACTCGGTCATCTACCAGGCGATCGAGGAGATCGAGGCGGCCCTCAAGGGCATGCTCAAGCCGGAGTACGAGGAGGTCGAGCTCGGTACGGCGGAGATCCGCGAGGTCTTCAAGTCGTCCAAGCTGGGCAACATCGCGGGTGTTCTCATCCGCTCCGGCGAGGTCAAGCGCAACACCAAGGCGCGCCTCATCCGCGACGGCAAGGTGGTCGCGGAGAACCTCAACATCGAGGGTCTGCGTCGCTTCAAGGACGACGTCACCGAGATCCGCGAAGGGTTCGAGGGCGGTATCAACCTCGGCAACTTCAACGACATCAAGGTCGACGACGTCATCGCGACGTACGAGATGCGCGAGAAGCCGCGCGTCTGACCTGAGCCACGATCGGGGCCGATCGACGGGACTTATTCCGTCGATCGGCCCCGGCCGTTGCGTGTACGGTTCCCGTATTCGCGTCGAAGCGTGGCGCCCGTACCCCGAACCGGCGGGACATCCGGATACACACATGTACGTGGGGACTCTGTCCTTCGATCTGCTCCTCGGCGACGTCCACTCGCTCAAGGAAAAACGCTCTCTCGTCCGCCCGATCGTGGCCGAACTCCAGCGCAAGTACGGGGTGAGTGCGGCGGAGACAGGGAACCAGGACCTCCATCGCAGGGCCGAGATCGGGCTCGCGGTGGTCTCGGGGGAGCCGGGACACCTCACCGACGTACTGGACCGCTGTGAGCGGCTCGTCGCCGGGCGGCCCGAGGTCGAACTGCTCTCGGTTCGACGCAGGCTCCACAGCGACGAAGACTGAAGCAACAAGAAAGCACTTAAGGAGACGGACCAGTGGCCGACAACGCGCGCGCCAAGAGGCTGGCGGACCTCATCCGAGAGGTGGTGGCCCAGAAGCTGCAGCGCGGGATCAAGGACCCGCGGCTCGGCTCGCACGTCACCATCACGGACACCCGGGTCACGGGTGACCTCAGGGAGGCGACCGTCTTCTACACGGTGTACGGGGACGACGAGGAGCGCGCGGCGGCCGCCGCCGGCCTGGAGAGCGCCAAGGGCATCCTGCGCTCCGAGGTGGGCCGGGCCGCCGGTGTGAAGTTCACGCCGACCCTGGCCTTCGTCATGGACGCCCTCCCGGACAACGCCCGCACCATTGAGGACCTCCTCGACAAGGCGCGCCAGTCCGACGAGAAGGTGCGCGAGGCGTCCGCGGGCGCGAAGTACGCCGGCGAGGCCGACCCGTACCGCAAGCCCGAAGAGGACGACGAGACGGACGACAGCGCCGAATGACCCAGAAGCACACCACGCCCGACGGCCTTGTCATCGTCGACAAGCCGTCGGGCTTCACTTCGCACGACGTCGTCGCCAAGATGCGCGGCATCGCCAGGACACGACGCGTCGGGCACGCCGGCACCCTCGACCCGATGGCGACGGGCGTCCTCGTCCTCGGCGTCGAGAGGGCCACCAAGCTCCTCGGCCACCTCGCGCTGACCGAGAAGGAATACCTGGGCACCATCCGGCTGGGGCAGAACACCCTCACGGACGACGCCGAGGGGGAGATCACCTCCTCCACGGACGCCTCCAAGGTCACCCGCGACGCGATCGACGCCGGCATCGCCGCGCTGACCGGCGACATCATGCAGGTGCCGTCCAAGGTCAGCGCCATCAAGATCAAGGGCGTGCGGTCCTACAAGCGGGCGCGGGAGGGCGAGGAGTTCGAGATCCCGGCCCGGCCCGTCACGGTCTCCTCCTTCGGCGTGTACGACGTCCGGGACGCCGTCGCCGAGGACGGCACGGCCGTACTCGACCTGGTCGTCTCGGTCGTCTGCTCCTCCGGCACCTACATCCGGGCCCTGGCCCGTGACCTGGGCGCCGGGCTGGGCGTGGGCGGTCACCTCACCGCCCTGCGCCGCACGCGCGTCGGCCCCTACAAGCTGGACGCGGCCCGCACGCTCGACCAGCTCCAGCAGGAGCTGACCGTGATGCCCATCGCCGACGCCGCCACGGCCGCGTTCCCCCGCTGGGACGTCGACGCCCGGCGGGCCAAGCTGCTCACCAACGGCGTGCGGCTGGAGATGCCCGAGACGTACGCGGGCGCCGGCCCCGTCGCCGTCTTCGACCCCGAGGGCCGCTTCCTGGCGCTCGTCGAGGAGCAGCGGGGCAAGGCCAGGAGCCTGGCCGTCTTCGCCTGACGGAGGAAACGGGGGACCGGGTGTCCGCCGTGGAGCGGCGGCCACGGGATACCTCCACTGCCGCCGCTCCACGGTCCCCCCTCGGTTCCCCCACCCCTAGGGTGTATCCATCCGCCCCCGCTCCTTCACCCGTCCGAGCGGGCGCTCGGAGTGAACCGGGGGAGCGGAAGGGGGCGCTTTCGCGGAGCGATCTGTCCCGCTGATCATCCCGCCCCTACTGTCGAACACGAGGGCACGGGTGTACGGCGGGGAGGCTCGACGATGGCGTCGCGAAACGGGTCCCGGGAGACGGACGACAGTCCACAAGGCTCGCCGGACCGCCCCGGAACAGCGGGAATCGAGGACGGGGCGGCCCCTGCGGACGCCCTCGTGCGGATCCACGACCTGGCCGGCCGCCCTCGCGGCACCGGCTTCCTGGCCGACCACCACGGCACTCTGATCACCAGCCACGAGGCCGTCGACGGCCTGCCCCGGCTCGTCCTGCACGGCGCCGGGGGCCGCCGCCGGGTGGTGTCCGCCGACGCGGTCACCCCGCTGCCCGCGCTGGACCTGGCCCTCGTCCGGACCGAGGGGCTCGGCGTGCCTGCGCTGCCCGTCACCGTGCGGGAGGGGACCGGGACCGGCGCCTACGTCCGGATCGCCGCCGGGGGCTGGCGCGAGGCGCGGGTGCTGGGCCCGGCCACCGTGACGTACGCGGCCACGGACCGTTTCCACCGCCTCGACGACGTGCTGGAGCTGGCGGTCGGCACGGCCGGGCGGGACGCGCTGCGGCTGGGAGGTGGTGCGGCCGGCGGCCCGGTGCTCGACGCCGCGACCGGTGCCGTGGTCGCGGTCCTGGGCACCGCGCTCAGCTCCGACCACAGCGACGTCGGGTTCGCCGTACCGCTGCGAGCCCTGATCCCCGCAGCGGCGGGGCCGCTGGGCGAGCTGCTCGCCGAGAACGCGGCGACCGTCCCCGCGTACGGCGCGGACCTCAACCCGGCCGGGGTGCTGGAGCTGACCGGCGCCTCGATGGCGCTGGAGGGCCCGCCCGACGGCCCCGGCGTCCCGCCACCGGTCGAACGGGCGGCCGTGGCAGCCGAGTTCACCGCGTTCATGGAAGGCCCGTCGGCCGTGCTCGGCCTCGTCGGACCACCGGGCAGCGGCCGGACGACGGAACTCGCGGCGCTCGCCGACCGGCGCCGGCGAGCCGCGCAGCCCACGCTGTGGCTGCGCGGCTGCGACCTGCGGGACGGCGACGCGTCGGTGGCGGACGCGGCCCGCCGAGTGCTGGACCGGGCCGCCCCGGCCGTGACGGCCGCCTCTGCCTGCGTCGACCCCGGCGACATCACGCCCGAGCGGCTCGCTGACCTCACCCGCTCCCTGGGCCGCCCCCTGCTGCTCCTGCTCGACGGCCCCGAGGAGATGCCACCGGCCCTGGCCCGCCGGCTGAGTGACTGGGCGGAGGGGACCGCGCGGTGGCTGTGGGAAACGGGAAGCCGGCTGGTGGTCGCGTGCCGGGCGGAGTACTGGGAGAGCGCGTCCTTCCCCGCGGAGCGGTGCGTGCGGCTCGGCGACCTCACCGAGGACGAGGCCCGGGAGGCGCGCCGGAGCCACGGCGTCCCCGATCACGCCCTCGTCCCCGCCGACTCCCGGAATCCCCTCGTGCTCGGTCTCCTCGCCGAGGTCCTGGCGGCCGCCTCCGCGCCCCCGGAAGGGGCCGCGATCGACCGGCACGACGTCTTCACCGCCTACCTGGACCTGATGTCCCTGCGTATCGCCACCCGGCTGGCCACCGGCAACGGCCTGCACGGCACGGCCGTACGCCGGCTGGCCGCCAAGGTCGCCGGGCAGGTGCACGAGGCGGCCCGGCGCAGCCTCGGCCCGGGGTCGGGGGACCTCGACCGGGAGGCGTTCGACGACGTGTTCCCGTGGGGGCCCGCCCCGGCGCGGCTCGGCGGCTGTCCGGGCTGGGCGTCGGCCGTGCTCGCCGAGGGCCTGCTCGTGCCCGCCGGAGCCGGTTACCGCTTCGCGCACGAGGGGTTCGCCGACTGGCTCCATGGCACGCACCTCGACCTCGACGAGGCCCTGCACGTCCTCGTCCACCGCGGCGAGGACGCGCAGTCCGACCCCGTGCCGCACCACCGCATCGGGCCGGTCGTCCAGGCCCTGCTCTGCCTCGCCCGGCAGCACGGCGCCGGTCAGCCGGCCTCCCGTCTGGCCGACCTGGTGCACGCCCTGGACGCCGATCCACGCTCCTGGTGGGCCGCCCGGCTGCTCGCCGGGACACTGTCGGCCCTGCCCGACGCGGCACCCTACGCGGAGGTGCTGCGGCTGCTCGCCGACCGGATCGTGGCCTGGCGGCGCCAGGAGCGGCCCGTGCCGGAGGACCTCGGGCCCGCCTTCTGGACCGGCCTGCGCCTGCCCGAGGAGACGCGCTGCGCCCTGCTGCGCCGGCTGGTCCACGCCGACGGGCCGCCGTGCGAGGCAGGGCCCCGCTTCCTCGACGCCGTCGCCGGGCTCCTCGCCGCCGACCCCACCACCGTGCAACCGCAGCTGGCCCGCTGGTTCGACGACGAGCAGCCGCTGCCCGCCACCCCGCACGCGACCGTCGCCACCGCCGCCCAGGCACTGCTGCACACCCACCGCCACGGCGCCCTGGACGAGCTGACGGACGTCCTCGTCGACCGTGCGCACCCGAGAGCCGACGAACTGCTCGCCGTCCTCACCGAGGAGGAACCGTCGGCGGTGTGCCGGGCCGTCGACCGGTGGGCGCGCGACGAGCGGCCCGCCCGGCGCAGCGCGGCGGTGGCGTACGGACTGCGCGTCGCACCGCACGTGAGCACCGGAGGTGACCGCGCCCTCCTGCGCTACACGGCCCTCACCCTGCTCGCCCACCCCGCCGACCGCGCCCTGCACGGCGGCGCCCTCGCCCTCCTCGTCCAGGACCCCCACACCCGGGCCCGCTACCTCCCCCGCGCGCTGGAGCACTTCGCGGCGGGCGACCCGCGGTTCTCACCGGACGCGCTGGCCGGAGCCCTGCTGACCGACCCCGAACCGGTCCTCGGAGCCTTCGCGGCCCGGCTGGAGCGGCCCGAGGCGGAGGAGGCGCTGCGGGCACTGGCCGACGCCACCCCGCCCGGCCTGGCCCGGCGGGTCGCCGCGCTGGTGTGCCGGGCGGCGCGGCAGCGGCCCGAGCTCGCCGGGCAGGTGGCCGCCTACGCGGACCAGCGGCTCGACCGGGGCTCCGCCGCCCGGTCCGTACTCCTGCCGCTGGTCACCGGCCTGCTGGAGGACGGCCCGGTGCGGCTGCGCTGCGCCCTCGCCGACGTCCTCAGCCCGCCCGGCGTCCCCGCCTCGCGCCCGCTGCGCCGCGAGCTGCGCGAGGCGCTCCTCGCCCGGGAGCACGACACCGACGTCCTGGACGCGCTGCTGAACGCCGCGGCCCGCAATGGCGGCGACGACCAGCGCGACCTCGTCCACCGCATCGGACTGCTCCTCGTGCGCACCCCGGAAGGCGCCACGCGCTTCGACCGCGCCCTGGTCGACCTGGGCCGCCACGTGCCCGGCTTCGCCGCCCGCGCGGCCGCCTGGCTGACCGACGCGCCCGAGGAGTGGGCGGCCCTGGTCGGGCCCAGTTCCCACCGGATGATCGAGAACCTGGCGGGCGCGGGCGTCCCGGCCTGACCGGCCTGCCGTGCGCCGGGCCGCAGTACGGTGCCGTGCGCCCTGTCACAGCCCCCATGCCGATGCTGGCAGGAGGCACCCGGCATGGCACCCTTAGACCTGCGCACGAGGCAATCACGAACAACGACCGGACACGGGTTCGACGAGCTTTCGACAAGGAGCAGGCACAGTGCAGCGCTGGCGTGGCTTGGAGGACATCCCCCAGGACTGGGGGCGCAGCGTCGTCACCATCGGCTCCTACGACGGAGTGCACCGCGGGCACCAGCTGATCATCCGGCATGCCGTGGACCGCGCCCGGGAGCTGGGCGTGCCCGCCGTGGTCGTCACCTTCGACCCGCACCCCAGCGAGGTCGTCCGCCCGGGCAGTCACCCGCCGCTGCTCGCCCCGCACCACCGCCGCGCCGAACTCATGGCCGGCCTGGGCGTGGACGCGGTGCTCATCCTCCCCTTCACGACCGAGTTCTCGAAGCTGTCCCCGGCCGACTTCGTCGTCAAGGTCCTCGTCGACAAGCTGCACGCCAAGGCGGTCGTCGAGGGCCCCAACTTCCGCTTCGGCCACAAGGCCGCCGGGAACGTGGAGTTCCTGTCCACGCAGGGCAAGATCTACGACTTCGAGGTCGAGGTCGTCGACCTGTACGTGACGGGTGAGGCGGGCGGTGGCGAGCCGTTCTCCTCGACGCTGACGCGGCGACTGGTCGCCGAGGGCGACGTCGAGGGCGCGGCGGAGATCCTGGGCCGCCCGCACCGGGTCGAGGGCGTCGTCGTCCGGGGCGCCCAGCGCGGGCGCGAACTGGGCTTCCCCACTGCCAACGTCGAGACGCTGCCGCACACGGCCGTCCCGGCCGACGGTGTGTACGCCGGCTGGCTGCACGCCCAGGGGGAGGCGATGCCGGCGGCGATCTCCGTGGGGACGAATCCGCAGTTCGAGGGGACCGAGCGCACGGTGGAGGCGTATGCCATCGACCGGGTGGGGCTCGATCTGTACGGGTTGCATGTCGCGGTCGACTTCCTGGCGTTCGTGCGGGGGCAGGCGAAGTTCGACACGCTCGAGGGTCTCCTGGAGCAGATGTCCGAGGACGTAGACAAGTGCAGGGAGTTGGTGGCGGCCGACGGGGCTGCCTAGTTCGCTTGCTGGCCGTCTGCGGGTGGGTGGGGGCTTGTCGTGCAGTTCCCCGCGCCCCTAGGGGCGCGGTACAACCGCCCAATGGCAAGCGACCTGTGATTCTCCGCCGCCGCTCAGCACCGGCAGGTCCTGGCCCCTGCACGCGTCCGACACGCCCGCCCGTTCCGCCTCGCCGCTCGACAGGATCTGGCAGCGGGCGTGGAAGCGGCAGCCCGGCGGTACGTGGGTCGGGTCCGGGGGTTCGCCCGTGAGGATCACCGGGGCGCCGGGGGCCTCAGGGAGGACGGACAGCAGCGCCTGTGTGTAGGGATGCCGCGGTGCCGTCAGGACCTGCTCCACCGCGCCCGTCTCCACGATCCGGCCCAGGTACATCACGGCGACCCGGTCGGCGATGTTCCACGCCAGACCCAGGTCGTGCGTGACCACCAGCGCGGACAGGCCCAGTTCGGTGCGCAGACGCAGCAGCAGGGCGAGGATCTCGCCGCGTACCGAGGCGTCGAGGGACGCCACCGGCTCGTCGGCGACGAGGAGTTCGGGCTCCAGGACGAGCGCGCCGGCGATGACGACCCGCTGGCGTTGCCCGCCGGACAGTTCGTGCGGGTAGCGCAGGAAGAAGCGCTCCGGGGGGCGCAGGCCGGCCCGGGACAGGGCCTCGGCGACCGCTGTGCGTTCGTCGCCGCCGTAGCCGTGGATGCGCAGGCCCTCGGCGACCGCGTCGTACACCGTGTGGCGGGGGTTGAGCGAGCCGCTCGGGTCCTGGAGGACCAGCTGGACGCGTTTGCGGTAGGCCTTGAGGGACCGGCCGGAGTAGTCCAGCGGGCGGCCGTCGAAGGTGACCCGGCCCGCCGTCGGCTCGACCAGTCCGAGCAGGCTGCGGGCCAGGGTCGTCTTGCCGCAGCCGGACTCGCCGACCAGGGCGACGATCTCGCCTCGGCGGATGTCGAGGTCGACGCCGTCCACCGCGCGGGCCCGGGGGCCGCCGTGCCGGCCGGGGAAGGTGACGTGGAGGCCCTGGGCGCTGAGCAGGGGGGCCGTGGTGACCTCGGGGGCCGTGGGGGAGAGGGTCATGGCGTACTGGGCCTCGCTTCCTCCAGCGCTTCCGGGCCGCTCTCAGGGGTCTCCGGTGCGTCAGCCGAGTCGTTCTCCGAAGCCACCGGCTTGGTCATCGCCCGCTCTTGGGCGGCCTCCGCCCCCGCTTCCGGGAGTCCGACCAGCACACACGCGGCCCGCCGCTCCGGCCCCGCCGCCCGCAGCACCGGGTCCTGTTCGGGGCACGACTCCAGCGCCACCGGGCAGCGCGGATGGAACGTGCAGCCCGACGGCAGCGCCGCCGGGTCCGGCGGGTCGCCCGCCAGCCCCTGGGGGGCGAACCGGGACACCGGGTCGCCGATGCGCGGGAACGCGGCCGACAGCGCCCGGGCGTAGGGGTGCCGGGCGTCCTCGTGGACCTGCCGGGCCGGGCCCTCCTCGACCACCCGGCCCGCGTACATCACCGCGAGCCGGTCGCAGGTGTCGGCGAGGACGGCGAGGTCGTGGCTGATCATGATCAGTCCGAGGTCCTGGTCCGCGACCAGCTGCTCGATGAGCCGGAGGATCTGGGCCTGGATCATCACGTCGAGCGCGGTGGTCGGCTCGTCCGCGACGACGAGCCGCGGGTCGCAGGCCAGGGCCATGGCGATCATGACGCGCTGGCGCTGGCCTCCGGACAGCTCGTGCGGGTAGGCGTCGGCGCGCGCGGCCGGCAGGCCGACCTGCTCCAGCAGCTCGCCGGTCTTCTTCTTCGCCCCGGCCGCGGTGGCTTTCCGGTGCAGCAGGATCGGCTCGGCGATCTGGTCGCCGACGCGGTGCACGGCGTTGAGGGAGTGCATCGCGCCCTGGAAGACGATGGAGGCCCCGGCCCAGCGGACCGCCCGGACCCGGCCCCATTTCATGGTCAGCACGTCCTCGCCGTCGAGGAGCACCTCCCCGGTGATCCTCGCCCCGGCCGGCAGCAGCCGCAGCAGGGCCAGCGCCAGCGTGGACTTGCCGCAGCCGGATTCCCCGGCGAGGCCGAGCTTCTGGCCCGCCTCCAGGCGCAGGTCCACCCCGCGCACGGCGGCCGCCCCGCCCGCGTACGTCACGGTCAGGTTCCTGACGTCGAGCAGACTCAACGCGACACCCCCAGCCTGGGGTTGAGGACGGACTCCACGGCCCGGCCGCACAGCGTGAACGCCAGCGCCACCACGGCGATGGCGATGCCCGGCGGCACCAGGTACCACCAGTCCCCGGCACTGACCGCGCCCGCTTCCCGCGCGTCCTGGAGCAGCCCGCCCCACGACACGACCGTGGGGTCGCCCAGTCCCAGGAAGGCGAGTGTCGCCTCGGCGAGGATGGCCGAGGAGATGATCAGCGTCGTCTGGGCCAGGACCAGCGGCATCACGTTCGGCAGCACGTGCCGGGACATGATGTGCCAGTGCCCGCCCCCGAGCGCCTGGGCCCGCTCGATGTACGGCCGGGTCTCCACCGCGAGGGTCTGCGCGCGCACCAGCCGGGCCGTGGTCGGCCAGGTGGTCACGCCGATCGCCACGACGGTGGTGGTCAGCGAGCGGGACATCACGGTCGCCAGGGCGATCGCGAGCACCAGCGTCGGCATGACCAGGAACCAGTCGGTGATCCGCATCATCACCGTCGCGTACCAGCCCTTGAAGTGCCCCGCCGTCACCCCGATCAGGGTGCCGATCGCCACCGACAGCACGGCGGCGAGCAGCCCGACCAGCAGCGACACCCGCGAGCCCCAGATCACCAGGCCCAGCAGGTCACGCCCGAACTGATCGGTGCCGAGCGGGAACTCGGCGCTCGGGCTCTGCATCGGGCGCCCCGGCGCGTCGGTCACGCTGCTCACGTCGGAGCCGACGAACAGCGGTGCGAACAGCGCCAGCAGAGCGCACAGCGCGAGCACCGTCAGGCCGTACAGCCCCGCCCGTTCGGAGCGGTACTGCCGCCAGAAGCGGGCGACGGACGCCCGGCGGCGCTGCCGGGCCAGGGTGCGCGGGCCGGGAGTCGTCTCGGCAGTCGTCGTCATCGGGCCACCCGGGGGTCCAGCAGCGGATAGACCAGGTCGGCGAGGGTGTTCATCAGGATCACCGCGGCGGCGAACACGAAGAACAGCCCCTGCACGAGCGGCAGATCGGGCACGCTCAGCGCCTGATAGAACAGCCCGCCGAGGCCGGGCCAGGAGAACACCGTCTCCACGAGGATCACGCCCGCCACCGTCCGGCCGAGGTTGATGAAGATCAGCGTCACGGTCGGCAGAAGCGCGTTCGGCACGGCGTGCCGGCGGCGTACGAGGTCGTCGCGCAGCCCCTTGGCCCGCGCGGTCGTCAGATAGTCGCTGCCCATCTCGTCCAGCAGCGCCGACCGTGTGACCAGCAGCGTCTGCCCGTACTCCACGGCCACCAGCGTCACCACCGGCAGCACCAGATGGTGCGCCACGTCCAGGACGTGACCGAAGCCCTCCTTGCCGCCCGACTCCATGCCGCCGGTCGGGAACATGCCGGGCAGCGGGCCGATGCCCACCGACAGCACGATGATCAGCAGCAGTCCCAGCCAGAAGGACGGGATGGAGTACAGCGTCAGCGCGAGGCCCGTGTTGACGCGGTCGCCCAGTCTGCCGTGCCGCCAGGCCGACCGGGTGCCGAGGTAGATGCCCAGCGCCGTGTAGAGGACGAACGCGGTCCCGGTGAGCAGCAGGGTGTTCGGCAGCGCCTCGGTGATCTTGTCCACGACGGGCGACCGGAACTGGTAGGACGTCCCGAAGTCGCCCGTGAGCGCCTTGCCGCAGTAGTCCGTGAACTGCCGCCACAGTGGCAGGTCGAGCCCGAACTCCTCGCGATAGGCGGCCAGTTGCTCCGCCGACACCTGACGCCCGCCCGTCATGGTCTTCACCGGGTCGCCGGGGATCAGCCGGAAGAGGAAGAAGCTGGTCACGAGCACGGCCAGCAGTGAGACGGCGGCACCGGCCATCTTGCCCGCCAGGTACCGCGGGTACGCGGAGCTCTTGCGTACCCGCGGCCCGGGGGCCGTCTGCTGCTTGTCCTCGACCAGCGCGGGGGTCGCGTCAGCGGTCATCGGTACCCGCTCGCCGCCCTACTCGCGTTCCTCGGCGGTGGCCCGCCGCCGCATCGCCGCGAAGGCGCCGAGCCCGCCGAGGATCACCACACCCGCGACGATCCCGACCACGACCCCCGTCGACGACGCGTTGTCGGAGGACCCGCCGGAGTCCGCGGGCACCGCCGACCACCAGCTCCAGTAGCCGTCCTGGCCGTAGATGTTGCCTGCCTTCGCCGGCATGGTCGTGATCGACTTGATCTGGTCCGTCCGGAAGGCCTCGACCGCGTTCGGATACGCCATGACGTTCATGTACCCGAGGTCGTACAGCCGCGATTCCATCTGCTTGACGATGTCCGCCCGTTTGGCGGGGTCGTACTCGGTGAGCTGCCGGGCGTAGAGCTCGTCGTACTTCTTGTCGCAGATGAAGTTGTCCGTCGCGCCGGTCTCCTCCGGGGTCGCCGGCAGCGCCCCGCAGGTGTGGATGGACAGCACGAAGTCGGGGTCGGGGTTGACCGACCAGCCGTCGAACGCCAGGTCGTACTTGCCGGCCAGCCAGGGGTCGGTCACGTTGTCCAGGCAGTTGAGCTGGACGCCGATGCCGAGCTTGCCCCACCACTCCTGGAGGTACTTGCCGACCGCCTTGTCGTTGGGGTCGGTGGCGTGGCACAGCACGCGGTAGGTGATCGGCTTGCCGTCCTTGCCGACGCGTTTGCCGTCGCCGTTCTTCTTGTACCCCGCCTGGTCGAGCAGCCGAGCCGCCTCGGCCGGGTCGTACGCCAGCTTCCGGTCCGCGGAGGGCTTCCAGAAGTAGTCCTGGAAGCGCGGCGGGATGTAGCCCTCGCCCTCGACGGCGTGGCCCCGGAACACCTTGTCGATGATGGCCTCACGGTCGACGGCCCGGAACAGCGCGTTGCGCACCCGCTGGTCCAGCAGGGAGGGGTGGCCGTCGCCGAACTTCTCGCCGTTCTTCGCCTTGGCGCCCGGGTTGGTGGCGAGGGCGTAGAAGCGGCGGCCGGGAGCGTCGTTGACCTGGATGTTGTCCGCGCCCTTCAACGACTCCGCCTGAGCGGGCGTCAGGGAGGGGGATCCGGCGACGAACGACACCTCACCCTTGCGCAGCGCCGACACGGCGGCGTCCTGGTCCTTGTAGTAGCGGAAGACCAGCTCGTCGAACTTCGGCGACCCGCGCCAGAAGTTCTTGTTGGCCTTGAGCCGGACGTAGCTGTCGGCCTTGTAGCCGCTCAGCACGAACGGCCCGTTGCCGACCACGGGGAAGCTCTTGTCGTTGTTGAACTCGGAGAAGTCCGAGACCTTCTCCCACACGTGCTTCGGCACGATCGGCACGTCCAGCGCGGCCATCGTGGCCTGCGGCTTCTTCAACTCGATGACCAGCTCGGTGGGGCTGGGCGCGGTCACCTTCTTGAAGTTGCCGACGTAGCTGCCGTTCGCCGTGGCCGCGCCGGTGTCGGTCATCATCTTGTTGAAGGTCCACGCCGCGTCCTCGGCGGTGGCCTGCTCGCCGTCCGACCACGTGGAGTTGTCGCGGATCGTGTACGTCCACGTCAGCTTGTCCGGCGACGACTTCCACTTGGTGGCCAGGCCCGGGATGGTGTGGTTGTCCTTGGGGTCGTAGTTGGTCAGGTACTCGTACATGAGCCGGTGAATGCTCGTGCTGAGCAGCCGGACCGCCAGGAACGGGCTGAGCGAGTCCACGCTCTGCGCCACGGCGACGGTCAGCACCTTCTTGCCGTCGTCGGCCGCCCGGGCCTGCTGGGGCGCCGGGTCGAGCGGGGTCGCGAGACCGGCGGTGAGGGTGAGCGCGGCGGCCCCGGCCAGGGCGACGAGCCGGAGGCCGTGCGGGAGGCTGCGTTTCTGATCGTTCGTGCCCATGGTCGGACCTCGCGTCATCGCTCGGACGGGAAGGACGGGTTGATCAGCTGTCAGATGCGTGATGTGTGTGTACCAGCGGCCGTCTCCACCCGTCAACGGCGCGTTCACCCCTTGTGGCCTGCGGAAATAACGAATTGGCGAGCTTTTCGCACCCATTGGTGGAGACCACTGACGCGCCCCTGGCCAGGGCCTGGCAACGGAATTCGGCCCTGAACGCACCGAGGCCCGCGCCGAGTCGGAACGGCGCGGGCCACACGGGGATCGGCCCCTGAGAAGGGGCCGATCGGGTGAGGTGATTACTGCGTCGGAGGCGGGGGCGACGGGCTGACCCGGCTGACCCGGCTGACCCGGCTGACCCGGCTGGGGGTAGCCGTAGCCCGGCTGCGGGGGAGCGGCCGGGGGCTGACCGGGCTGCCCGGGCTGGCCGGGCTGCGGATACGGCTGTCCGGGGTGCGCCGCCGGTTGCCCGGGCTGCTGGCCGGGGTGCTGGCCGGGGTGCTCCGGCTGTCCCGGCTGCGGGTGGGGTGGCTGGCCTGCGGCCTGCGGGTGCGGCTGGCCGGGCTGGGCCGGGGGCTGCCCCGGCTGGGCGTAGGGCTGGCCGGGCTGCGGATAAGGCTGGCCGGGCTGGGCGTACGGCTGACCCGGCTGGGGGTAAGGCTGCCCGGGCTGCGGCTGCGGCTGCGGCTGCTGGGGCTGCTGGGGCTGCTGCGGGTACGGGCCCGGCTGGCCGGGAGCCGGCTGCTGCTGACCCGGGTAGGGAGGCTGTCCCGGCTGTCCCGGCTGTCCCGGCTGTCCCGGCTGGGCGTAGGGCTGACCCGGCATCGCGTGACCGGGCATCGGCGGGGCGGCGACCGGCGGCGGGTTGCCGTCCGAGGTCCACAGGCCGTGCGACTGCTGATGGCGGACGAAGTCCTCGGCGACCATGGCCGCGAGGTTGAAGTACGCCTCCCGCACCTTCGGCCGCATCATGTCGAGGTCGACCTCCGCACCGGCGGAGAGATGCTCGTCGAACGGCACGACGACGACGCCGCGGCAGCGCGTCTCGAAGTGCGACACGATGTCCTCGACCTTGATCATCTTGCCGGTCTCACGGACCCCGGAGATGACGGTGATGGACCGCGAGACGAGGTCGGCGTAGCCGTGCGCGGACAGCCAGTCCAGCGTCGTGCTCGCACTGCTCGCCCCGTCCACCGACGGCGTCGAGATGATGATGAGCTGGTCGGCGAGGTCCAGCACACCGCGCATGGCGCTGTACAGCAGACCGGTGCCGGAGTCGGTGAGGATCACCGGGTACTGCTTGCCCAGCACGTCGATCGCGCGCCGGTAGTCCTCGTCGTTGAAGGTCGTGGACACGGCCGGGTCGACGTCGTTGGCGATGATCTCCAGGCCGGAGGAGGCCTGGGAGGTGAACCGCCGGATGTCCATGTACGAGTTGAGGTACGGGATCGCCTGGACGAGGTCACGGATGGTCGCCCCGGTCTCCCGCCGCACCCGGCGCCCGAGCGTGCCGGCGTCCGGGTTGGCGTCGATCGCGAGGATCTTGTCCTGCCGCTCGGTGGCGAGCGTCGAGCCCAGCGCGGTGGTCGTGGTCGTCTTGCCGACACCGCCCTTGAGGCTGATCACGGCGATCCGGTAGCAGGACAGCACGGGCGTACGGATCAGGTCGAGCTTGCGCTGCCGCTCGGCCTCCTCCTTCTTGCCGCCGATCTTGAATCGCCCGCCACCGGCCGCCGGACGGCTGCTCTTCGCCTTCTGCTTCTTGCTGTTGAGCAGCCGGTCGGAGGACAGCTCCACGGCGGCGGTGTAACCGAGCGGCGCGGCCCCGGGGTTGGTCGGCTGCCGCTGGTCGTGCTGCATGGGCTGCGGCCAGGCGGCACCGGTACGGGGGTCGATGGGCTGCTGGGGCTGCCCGGGGTGACCCTGCTGCTGGGGCTGCTGCCCCGCGTGCGGGGGCTGGGCCTCGGGCTGCGGCGCCTGGGGCTGGAACGGCGGCTGCTGAGCCGGTACCGAGGGCTGCGGCGGCACCGGCGGCTGACCCTGCGCCGGCCCATGCTCATCGGCGGGCCCAGCCTCCGGCTGGGGCTGCTGCTCCGGCTGCACGGGCCACTGGTGCGCGGGCGCCGGGGCCGCCGGCTGGTACGACGGCGGCAGCGGCGGCACACCCTGCGGGAGCGGGGGAACCGAGTCGGAGGGCGCGCTCTGCGGGGCCGGGGCATCGGGGGCCGGTGCGGCCGGCACGGCGTCCTCCGGCTCGCTCTCCGAGGACGCGAGGTCGGCGGGAGGCGCGTCGGAGGGCTCCTCAGGAGCGGCGACGGCGTCCTCACGCGGGTGCTCGGCACCGGCCGGCACGGCATCCTCGGGCCCGGGCCGGACGTCCTCGGGCGCGGTGGTCTGCGACGAGGTGTCTTCGGGCGCGGTGGTCTGCGACGAGGTGTCTTCGGGCGCGGTGGTCTGCGACGAGGTGTCTTCGGGCGCGGTGGTCTGCGACGGGGTGTCTTCGGGCGCGGTGTCCTCCGCCCGGGTGTCCTCCGCCTCGGCGTCCCCGTCCACGGCTTCTTCCGAACGGGCGTCGTCGGCGGGCACCCCGTCCTGGATGCCGGCGTCCTCGGACTCGCTGTCATCGGCTGCCACGGCAGGCGGCTCGGCAACCACGGGCGCCGCGCCTTCGCCCTCCGACCGCGTCTCCTCCTGCTCGGCCTCCTCGGCCGACGGCACATCCGCGAAGGCGTCCGCGTCCAGCGCGTAGTCCGAGACCCCTTCGGAGGCGTCGTCGGCCTCCGCGTAGGGGCCGTGGCCCTCCGTGTCATCCGCAGGGACAGCGCCGCCGGCCTCGCCGACGACCTCGTCCGCCTCGGTGTCACCCTCGTCCTCGGCGTCGGGGGTACCGGCCGCGTCGGGCGTGGAAACCCCCTCCGCGGCGGCCCGCTCCTCGATCTCCCGCTTCAGGGCGACGGCGGAGAACCGCATGGTGGCGCCGCTCTCCAGATCACCGGCCGACGGCTCCGCCGCACCGGCAACCACAGCCGGAGCCTCAGGAGTCCCGGACGGGGCGGGAGGAGTGACAGGAGCCGCCTCCGGAGCAGGGGGAGCGGGAGCAGCAGCCGGGGTCGTCTCCGGCGGAGCCGGCGGCGTCCACTGCGCCTGATACCCACCCACGGGGATGTTCGGCACAGCCGTGGGAGAGGACGGACCCTCCTGGGGCACCTCGGACTGCGCCTGCTGCGACACCTGCGGCTCGAAGCCGCTCCCCATCGGCAACCTGGGCACACCGGCCGGCCCCCCGGCGGCGGGCGGAGTGAAGGGCGCGCCCGGCGCGGACGCCGGAGGCGTGAACGGAGCACCCGGAGCAGGCGGCGGTGCGGGAGGCGTGAACGGAGCACCCGGAGCAGGCGGCGGCGTGGGCGGCGTGAAGGGCGCACCGGGCGCCGGAGCCGGCTGCGACGCCGAGGCCGGTCCCTGAGCGGGATTCTGCGCCGGGAAGGCCGGGGCCCCACCGGACGGAATGGCATGCGGCGGAGGAGTCAGCCCGGGCAGCGGCGGCACCGGCCCCTTCGGCATCCCGGAGCCTGCGGACCCCCCGGACGACCCGGGCCCTCCGGCAGATCCCGAAGAACTGGACTCCTCGGACGCCGGGCCCGCTCCCTGCCCCGAGGACGAGTTCCCCGAGGCGTTCTGCGTGTACCAGGCGGGCGGCGCGTAGTCGATGGTGAACTCGCCCGTCACCTCTGCTGCGGACTCCGCGTCGGGCTGGTCATCGCCGGGTGTCGCCCAGCCCCCGCGGATCCCGTCCCGATCGCTGCTCACAGTGTTCCTCCTGATGTGGTCGAGCACCCTCATGCCGTGCTGGGGCGACCCTTGCTTGTCGTCCGACGTCGTACGAAGTTGTTTGAGGGGTGTCAGAGGTCGTCCGAGGTCGTCCGTTCCACAGGCTCCCCCGCCTTCCCCCTGGGACGCCGACCGCCTACCACGGGTTCTGACGGCGCGCCCCGTCCCAGCCTAATCACCACAAGCCCCGCCCCGGCAGGCCCGTCTGCCCCTCCACAGCAACGCCGAACTTCGAAAAGCAGGCTAAACGGGACACAGTTGCTGGAGTAATGTTGACAAACCGGGCGCTACGCGCGGTTTCGATGGCAGGTCCGTCAGTCCATCCGACGTGGCGTACCCAACAGACCGGTCTCCGCGTCCGTGGGCTGCGTCATCACATACTGCCGATCGCGGTTGGTGCACCACAGGGTGAGGCCGTCGGAGAGCCCAGGCAGGGAGTCCATTTCGGCCCGGGTGAGCGCCATCGTGCGGCCCAGTTCCTTGGCCTCGTCGGGCGACACCCTCTGAACTCCGACCAGCCGCGCCTGCCGCACGAGCCGCGGAGCGACCGGGCTGACGTACGGCAACAGGGTCAGAACCGACTGCCAGGGCCCCGAGACGACGCGACCGCGAGGTGGCCGCATCCCGCAGTCCCGTACCACCAGCACCGGCGTACCGGCCGAGGCACCCAGCGGCGGCACCCGCCCGACGTCGTACACGGCCATCCCGTTCTGACCGCCCCCCATCGCGTGCACCATCGGCATCCAGGCCTGCGCCCGCGCCGTCTCCACGGCGACCCGCGTCCCCGTTGCCGCCGCCCTGAGCGCGATGACCTGCACGGTCCACAACCCGCCGATGAGCACGACGTCGTACGGCAGCGGCCGGTTGAGGCCGAGCACCGCGGGCCGGTTCTCCGCGTCCACGCCGATGACGACGCCGTCGTCGGCGACGGGAAGAGCGAGGGCGTCCAGTTGGTCGGCGTCCACGGAGTGCCGAGGATGTCTCGGGCCGATCAACCCGAAGCCGCGGCGCAGCAGTTCACGCGCCCGCTCGGGGGCAGAGGTCTGCCAAGGCTCACCCCGTCCGGTGACCGCCGCTCGTCCTGCGCGCGGGGTCGTCGCCGTCATCGGGCACCTCCGAGGGGCAGAGTGGCGAGCATGCCGGGGACCTGTTCCCGATCGAGTCGGGTGAGCCCCATGCCCGTGTGACGGGCCGCTGCCTGCACCGCGCGCCGGGCGGCGACGAGTTCGTCGTCGCTGCGCCCGGTCACCCGCAGGTGCCCGCAGACGGACACCTTCTTCCGCTCCCCCCGCCTGAGCGTGAGGCTGAAGGTGGTGGCGAGGGTGGGGACGGCCGTGACCAGAGCGACGAGCTGCGGCAGCGACGGCGCCCCCTCCCCACCCAGGGCGGGCCATCGATGGATCCAGTACGTGGTATGTCTGCGGTTGTCACAGCGCCAGTTCCGGCCCGACTCCTCCGTCCGCCGCTCCCGCGTGTCCGTGCGCCCGGCCTCCGCCGTCACGAGCGGGTTGGCACAGGCCGACGTGGCGATGGCGGAGATCAACTGCTCCTCGTCGAGGAGGGTCGCTCGGAATCCGGATCCGGTGAGTCGGCTCGCGAGATGATCGGCGGCCCGCACGACGCACTTCTGCGCTCCGACCAGGCCGCCCCCGCGCGCGGCCACCGCTTCCGCGCACAGTTCCGGATCGAGCTTCAACGCGATCCATGTGATGCGTACGGCCGGCGCACCCGTCTGCTCCTGCAGGGGCGCGTAGTTGGCGACGGCCACGGACTGCCGGGGCAGGTGGATCGCGGGCGCGGGCTGGGTGTGGAGCACGACCTGCGCCGACTCAAGCCGGATACCGTCCACCTCCAGGGCGTCGTACACCAGAGAGAGCGGCAACGGCTGCTTGTTCCGCTCGGCCCGCAGCGCGGTGGCGTCGGCCTCGACATGCAGGACCGCGGTGACGAACGTGCCGTCCCCGACGATTCCGACGGGTCGGCGGTCCCGGCCGCTGTACGTGTACGTCCGCAGACTCGGGTCGCACTCCACGGCCGGCGCCAGCCCCGGCTCCGTGCCCTCCGGTATCGGCGTACTCGAGGCCCGCCGCTGCCTTGCACGCAACGCCTGAGCCGTGGCCAGCCACTCGGGCAGGGAACGCCCGCGGCGACGGAGGAAGGAGAGCAGCACCAGACAGCCGGCGAGGACGGCCGCAGGCACCACGGCCACGGGATCGATCACCCATCCGACGAGCAGGATGGCGGCCGCGACCTCGAACAGGACGAGGCGTTGCAACCGGAACGCCCCGACCTGACCCGAACGCACCTTGGAGTGGAGCGCCCCCGGCGAGGCCGGTTGCCGCGCCGGCCCCTGCCCGGACGCCGAAGCACCCCGCGTCCGCGATCGGTCGCGGGACCGGGCGCGTGTTCCGGAAACCATCACTCCATCCCCCCGTTCTGCTGACGACTCGGTGGTGTCTCAGCACCGCACCAAGCCTGTGAAGGCCCGGGCACCCTACCCGCAACACAAGTCCCCGCGGATACCAGGCATAGTAGGGGGCCGCTCTGACACCGGGGCGGTCGGCATGACACACCAGGCGAGCGCGGCACATCTGAACACGGGGAGAGACAAGCAGAGATGGCATCTCGGCGCGACCAGCTCAATGCCTACACCTTCGCGAAGCGGCGCATGCTCGCGGCCTTCCTGCAGTCGTCGACCGACGGTTCGGAGGAGGGGGCACCTCGTCCGCTGCGCGCGGTTGTCCCCGGCGCCATCGTGGGTGTGGTCGTCATGGCCGTCTTCGGGGCCTGGGGCATGTTCAAGCCCACCGCACCCAAGGGCTGGGACGAGCCCAACGCCAAGGTGATCGTCGCCAGCGACTCGACCACGCGCTACGTCGTCCTGAAGACGGGCAAACAGGTCCAGCTGCACCCGGTCCTCAACATGGCCTCCGCGAAGCTGCTCCTCAACGAAGGCCAGGGCGATGTGGTGACCGTCGCCGAGTCCGTCCTCGACAACGGCAAGATCCCCCATGGAGCCACCATCGGCATCCCCTACGCGCCCGACCGTCTCCCCTCGGCGTCCGAGGCCGGCGGCGAGAAGCGCTGGGCTGTCTGCGAACGCCCCAGCGCGGGAGGCGAGTCCATCCAGAAGGCCGCCCTGGTCCTCGCCTCCCGCGACCTGAAGGCGACCGAGGGCAAGGGCGAGAAACTGACGGGCGGGCAACTGCTCTACGTCGTCGCCCCGGACGGGAACCACTACGTGGTGGACGCGAGCGGACGCTCTTACCCCATCGACAAGAGCAACGAACTGCTGCTGCGCGCCGTCGTCGGCTCCGGACGCAAGCCGCAGAAGGTCTCCCGTGAGTGGCTGGGGACCCTGCACACCGGCGACCCGATCTCCTTCCCGAAGATCCCCGGCCAGATCGGTGTCGCGGCCGACGCCCCAGGCCAACTGGACGACAAGACCGACAAGGTCGGCATGGTCCTCAAGGCATCCGACCTCAACAGCGACCAGTACTACGTGGTGTTGCCCGGCCGGGTCGCCCCCGTCTCGGCCTTCGTCGCCCAACTCCTGCTCTTCAGCGAGGACCTGGCCTCCCTCGGCCAGGCCGGTGCGGCCAAGGACATGAGCCCGGGCGCGATCGTCCCCGGCAAGCCGTTCGGCACCGAGCACCGCTGGCCCACCGAGGACCCCCAGCCCGTCAACGATGCCTCCGGCACCGCGGGAAGCCGCGGCACCGTCTGCAACGTCCTGCGCGGCGTCGACGCCGGCTCGGGGGCCACGACCCTGAGCACCTGGGCCGGTACTGATTTCCCGGCCAAGCTCCCCACCGGCTCCTCCAGCGCCTACGTCACGCCCGGCTCCGGCCAGCTCTACCGCCAGTTCCAGGGCAGGCAGACCAAGGCCGGCCCCGTCTTCCTCGTCACCGACACGGGCCTGCGCTACGTCCTGCAGTCCAACGCCGACAGCGGCGCGGACGACGCCGGCATCGGAACGACGGCCAAGGACCGCCGACAGGCCCAGCAGGAGGCCCAACAGGCCCAGACCCGGCTCGGCTACAAGGACGTGGACCCCGCGCCGATCCCCGTCGCCTGGTCGGAGTTCCTGCCCACCGGCCCACGCCTGTCGACGACGGCGGCACGCCAGCCGCAGGGTTCCTGAGAGGGCCGGACATGCCACACATGCCCTCCCTCCTCCGGGCGGCGACCACAGTGGTGGCCGCGACCGTGCTCACGACCGTCCCCGCCGTCCTCGCGCCCTCCGCGGCGGCGGCCGACCTGCCGTACTCGGACCAGTGCGCGTTCCCCAACGGCAAGTACCCGGGCCGCCCCTGGTCCCTGCAGCGCGTCCTCCTGGACGAGCTGTGGAGCCAGTCCACGGGCAAGGGCATGCGGGTGGCGGTGATCGACACCGGCGTCGACGTGACGAATCCCCAGCTCACCGACGCCGTCGACGTGAAGAGCGGCCGCAACTTCCTGCCCGAGAACCTCAAGGACGACGACGGCAACCCGATCGAGCGGGGCAAGGAGAACGGCACCACGGACACGGTCGGCCACGGCACCAAGGTCGCCGGCATCATCGCGGCCCGGCCCGCCAAGGGCACCGGCTTCGTCGGCCTGGCCCCCGAGGCGACGATCATCCCGATCCAGCAGAACGACGCAGAGGGCAACGGCGACGTCGGCACCCTGACCGACGCGATCCGCTACGCCGTCCAGGCCGGGGCCGACGTCATCAACATCTCCCAGGACACCACGAAACCGATGAAGTCGACGTCCGATCTGGCTCTGGCGATCAACCAGGCCCTGGCCCGGAAGATCGTAGTCGTGGCCTCGGCGGGCAACGACGGCCTCGGCGGCAACGTCAAGGAGACCTACCCGGCTTCCTACGAGGGCGTCCTCGCCGTCGCCGCCTCGGACCGCAACAACGAGCGCGCCGCCTTCTCCCAGTCCGGCGAGTTCGTCGGCGTCGCGGCCCCCGGCGTCGACATGATCTCCACCGTCCCCAAGGGCGGCCACTGTTCCGACAACGGTACGAGCTTCTCGGCGCCGTACGTCGCCGGCCTCGCCGCGCTGATCAAGGCGAAACACCCCGACTGGACGGCCCGGCAGGTCGTCGCCCAGATCGAACAGACCGCGGAGCGCACCACCGCCGGCCACGACCGTCTGGTCGGCTGGGGAGTGGTCGACCCGGTACGAGCCCTGACGCAGGACGAACACCCCATAGAGTCTCCCAACCCCGAAGCAGGCCTGGGCACACCCGAAGCCCCCACCGCGGCCAAGTTCCAGACCGGCGAAACCGCCGAGGAGCGCAACGCCCGCCTCGCGACCTACGTGACCGTGGGCGCGGTGGTCCTCGTCGCGGGGATGGGCGGCACGGCGGTGGCGCTCCGGGACGCGCGGCGCAGGCAGAAGCGACGGGCGGAGGGCGGAACATGGACGCGCTGACCGAACTGAATGTCCTCGGCCTCATCCTGTCCGCCGTGCTGCTGGCCATGGCCTGCGTCAAGGCGGACCGGGTCCGGGCCTGGCGCGCCGGCATCAACCCGTCGGCCGAGGAACTGTCCGACGCCTCCTTCATCGCTGCTCGCGTCACGTTCGTCGCACTGGCCGGCGTCGGCATCTACCTGTGTGTGCAGGGCTTCAACGTCTCCGACGACACGGCATGGGACGACGCCGAGTTGACGACCGCGGTGCAGGGCGCCACGGACGCCTTGGACGGCAGCTCCGCTCTCGGCGACATCTATGCCGAGGACGACGACACCGGCTGGATCGACGAATACGCGACAAGGATCGAGCAGGAGGTCGTCGAGCACGGCGGCGGCGACGCCCCGCAATACGGCGTGAACGCGACACCCGCCGCCCCGAACACCGCTTCCGAGGCGCGCTATATGGTCACAGGCGCCGACTCGGCCTTCTGCATGCAGGTCACACGCACCCGGTCGAAGGACGGGGACTATGAGCCGCCGGGCATCGCGGGTGGTCAGGGGACGGTGACGGTCCCTTCGTATGACTTCGCGGTGACCACGCACGAGGGGGGATGCTGACGTCGCGGCTCGGCCGGGACTGATCCCTCGGGCAACTCACTTACCACGAAGTTCAGTTGGTTGCACCTCACACGTTGACTACAGTGGTGATCGAGTGTGCCGATCGATTGATCACCTGTGCACTGCTCACTGACTTGCAAACGGGGAACGGGGAGGGAAGGCATGCTGCCTGCGGAGGGGTTCAAAGTCGGCTTGGAGGCGCTGGGGACCTTCAAGAAGCGTGTCGATGCCGTGCTTTCCACGTTCGAGGGCTCACCCGGCAGCGCTCAGAAGATCGCGGCGCACGCCCTCTCCGAGGCCTCGTTCAGCGGCTTGGGCGGCTTCGCCGAGGCCAAGGGCCTCCACAGCCAGTACGAACGCGTCCACGAACGTCTCACCGCACTCTCCAAGAACCTGGGCCTTCAGATCGAGGCGATGCAGATCGCCGTCATGGGCGCGGGCGGCAACTTCAGCAACATCGACGAGGAGGAGCGGCGGCGGTTCTGGGAGATCAGAACGGAAATCGGCCGTCAGCACGAGGAAGCAGAGCGGGAGAGGGCAGCGGCGGAGGCGGAGAAGCGGGGCGAGTCCGCGCCGAAGAGCAACGACGAGCGGACGGTCACCTACTGATGAGCGACGAACAGAGGCCACCTCAGGAACCGCATCAGGCGGAAAAGGAGCAGGCCGCGGCGCAGATCGGCACCATCGACATGGTGAGCGGTGCGACGGGGGTGGCCCAACTCCTCCCCTTCGGCTGGAAGGTCCCCCGTGTCTTCGGCAAGACGAACTTCGAGGGCCACGCCCTGAACGCCATGGTCGACATGGTCGAGTCCGCAAAACCAGAGGACTTGGAACTTGCGGGCACTGCCCTGTTGAACGCCCAGACCGCCATCGAAGACGCGGCCGAGGAACTCGAGGGTCACATCACCCGGGTCGACTGGGAGGGCGAGTCGGGCGAGGCCTTCCGTAAGTGGGGCGCCAATCTCGTCACCCATGCCCGCAAACTCGCCGCCTTCGCCGACGCCGCCGGCACCCAGATGACGGCAGCGGCCACGGGCCTCGCCTCCGTCCGCAGCGCCATGCCGCCGCGCGACACCCGAGAGGACCCCAAGGCGGTCGCGGACATTCCGACGCCCAAGCAAACCGAAAGCAACGCGGAGTACGCGGCTGCGGTCAAGGCCGAGAAGGACCGCCAAGAGGCGATCAACCAGATGAACCGGTTGGCGTCCTTCTACGCGGTGTCGGAAGAGATCATGGCGGGGCAGGAGCCGCCTACGTTCGAGCCTATGCCGGATGTGGGGGTGCCCAAGCCGGATCCGAGCTACGGGGATCTCAGAATCGAGGGAAGGCAAGGCGCTGGGGGGCTGGGGTCCGCGCACCAGCCCCTGGTGGCCGCGCATGACTCTTCGAGTTCGTCGACTGGGCCCGCGCGATCCGGAGACCCTACGCCGCCGCTCAAGCAAGTGGACGCCCCGACCATTTCCTCGGATGCGAACATCGGCACGAAGATCGACAGCGTGGGCATCCTGCCGTCGCAGGAAACCACGAGGCCGTCGCCCCATGTGGCGCCGACGATGACTGGTCCGAGTGGCGGCAACGGTGGGACTGCCTCTCCGTTTCCCTCCGGTGCGGTTCCTCCCGCCCTCAGCAGGCAGCAGGCAGCCCGCGCCTCAGCCTTCGGCGGAGCGAACGGCAACAGGGCCCCGATCTCGGCGCAAGGCCGTACGGGCACTTCGAACGGCACTGTCGGCGGTCGCGGCACCACCGGCCCGATGGGGCACGCCACCGCCACGGGGCAGTCAGGTGCTCGAGGTGGCAGCGCAGGTGGCAGCGCTTCCCCGATGGGCCGCGGCGTCTCCGGCGGAATGCCACGCACCGTCGGTGGACCGGCGAGCGACCGCGCGGCAGGTTCGAGTTCCACGGGTGCGGCGCGCGGTAACGGAGTTGTCGGCGGAAGGCCAGCCGGAGGTCCTCAAGGGGTGACCGGTTCCAAGATCCCGCGCGGTACGGTCGTCGGCGCCGGCGGCAACACCGGCTCCCGTGCTCCCGTCGGCCAGATCGGGCAGCGCGGAGTGATCGGCGCGCCGAACTCCACCCCTGGCGCTCGTCCAGGCCAGAGTGCCCGCCCTGCCGCAGGCAATCCCGACGGCGTTGTCGGTACCCCCAAGGGGCAAGCCCCGGCAGCGAGGAGCGGTGGGCCGACCGGAGGCGCAGGCGCCCCGCGCGGCCGGTCGGGGAATCGACGAAACAGGGACCGCAAAGACCGTGAGGGTGTGACTCAGCCGGACTCCCCACGACGCAACACGCCACCAGTGACTGACTGATAACAGCGAGGATCTCAGAGGCATGACGAGGACCAGCCCACGTGGCGGACTGACTGCGTTCTTCACAGGACGTGCCGGAGGACGGGTGTCCACCGCATGCGCGGCACTCGGTGCTTTCGCAATCATGTCCTCGGGGATGGCTCCGAGTGCGGTCGCCGCAGACATTCAGTCGAAGCAGTGGTACTTGGACGCGATGCGCGCCGAAGACATGTGGAAGATCAGCACAGGCAAAGGAGTCAAAGTTGCCGTGCTGGACACCGGCGTGCACCCGGACACGCCTTCCCTGAAGGATCAGGTACTCGCAGATGAAGTGCCGAAGCGGGTCTCGTACAAGGCCACCGAAGACTACAACGGCCACGGCACCAGCATGGCGGAGTTGATTGCCGGTACCGGCGCCGGAGGTGGGCTTCAGGGCTTGGCCCCCGGCGCCAGAATCGTCCCGTATCGAGTGCTCTCCGAAGGCTTGAGCAGCACGGTCAAGAAAGAAACACCTGCTGTCGCCGATGCGATCAAGGCTGCGGCTGACAGTGATGCTCACATCATCAGCATGTCCATCGGCACTGACATCATCGACCCAGATGTGGAGAAGGCCGTCAAATACGCCCACTCCAAGGGAAAGCTGATGTTCGCCGCTACCGGAAACGATGCTGAATCCAAGAACTTCATCGGCTATCCAGCCGCCTATCCTTACGTAGTGGGGGTGGCCGCCGCAGACGACAAGGGGAAAGTGGGCGGCTTCTCGGAGTTCGGCAACTATGTCGATCTGTCAGCTCCAGGTCTCAACGTTCCCTATTGGTGCGACGCAACATTCCGCTCATATTGCGATGAGGGGGATGGGACGAGCATGGCAACCGCCATCGCCTCAGCGTCAGCCGCCCTCATCTGGTCCGCCCACCCAGACTGGACGGCCAACCAGGTGCTCCGCACCATGATCGATACGGCTGGCCGCACATGGGCGAAGGGCGAGCGGAGCAACTACCTCGGCTACGGCGCCGTCCGCCCCCGCAAGGTGCTGGAGAACAGCGACATCAATCCGGGGCCGGCCGCCACGGACCCCCTCAGCTTCGAGAACGGAACCGGCGTCACGGGCGCCACCGCCGCACCCTCCGCTTCCGCACCAACCTCGTCACAGGCCCCCAAGAACACTTCTGGCGGCCAGACTTCGGCGGCAGGATCGACCTCGGAGGCGTCCGACAACACCACGATGTGGGTCGCGCTCGGCGCCGCGGGGGCGGCCTTGGTGATCGGGGGCGGTGCCTTCGCGGTGATCCGCTCGCGGCGAAAGGCATGACGACTCACCGCGGGTCAACCGGTCACACGCGACCTCTCCGGCGCGATGACGCGCTCGGAAACGAACCACAGCTCTTACGAAGGGGAGTGCCCACATGGTCGACCGCAAGCTTAATGAGAGCGACGTACAGAGGCTTCAGACCGAGGTTGTGGATCGATACGACAACATCAGGGGATCGCTCGCGAAGCTGCAGGGCACGATCGACATGATCGAGAAGGCCTGGAGGGGACAGGGCGCCCAGGCCTTCAACACGAAGCAGACGGAAATCAACCAGCACATGGTCGCGATCGGCAAGATGCTCGACGACTTCCTCGAGGGCATCAACCTGAACAAGACCGACAAGCGCAACCTCGAGGACCAGATCGAGGCCGACCTCAAGCAGATCTCCGTAGACGACCTCGGTGGAAAGACTTCGGCGCTCAACAGCTACTGAGGCACGCGGACGAGCCACCGGGCGGCAGTGAGCCGCACCGTCTTCCGGGCCGCGCAGCCCGGCTGAAATCTGCACAGAAACGAGGGAAAAATGTCCGGAGCACACTACGACGAACTCGCCGTCACGTACGGCACGATGGATGCGCTCGCCACCGAGCTCGGCAATCAGGCAAAGAAGCTCGAGGAGGACCTCGAGGCCCTGAAGCAGGCCGTGCTCAACGTGTCCGCGGGCTGGGGCGGCGAGGCGTACGAGGAGTTCCAGAAGAAGACCAAGCAGTGGGACTCACACGCACGGGGCATCCACCAGGCGCTGGTCAACATCTCACAGCGAGTCCACACCGCCGGCGGTGACTACCGAGGCGGCGACCTGAAGGGCGCCAGCTACTTCCAGTAGGAGCGCACAGTCTCCAAAACCAGGGTGGGCACGCACGGGAGGTGCCCACCCTGGATTGCTTTGATCAGCCGGGCTTCTCTCTGGTGAGCGGAGAGACGTTCACTGTTGTGTTCAGCGCAGCCTCATCCTGCTCCGGATAAGTGTGAAGCAGTGATGTGGGTTGACCTTCGACTGCTTGAGCCGTCCACTCAGTTGGTAAGTTGCGGCGGGTGTGAGAAGGCTCCACGATCAGTCGATATCGGGACTGGCTCGTCAGCGTAAATCAATGGAGGGTGCGGGGAATGGCCTGGGACGAGTGGGAGCAGCTCAAGGCCGACGTGGCTGAGAGCGGATCGACAGGCACGCAACTCAACCAGCTCGCTGCGGATGGTGGCGGAGGAGGCGGGAGTGCTGGTGATCTGGTGGTCAACCAGGATGACCTCGGCGCCGTCGGCCACGACGCGTTCACTCTCTACGAGGACCTTCGCACCGGGACGGACATCGCCGGCGCGAGCATCAACAAGGACGGGGCCGGATCGACGATGCAGGCCGCCGCCTCCCTGAAAGCGCATGGCTTCGCGATGGGCAGCGCCCTGGAACTGACGGTCGATGTCTGGACATCCCAGTCCAAGGCAGTGCTCCAGGCATGCGCCCACATCTCCAATCACCTCGACTTCAGCAAGAAGCTGCACGCAGAGGACGACGCCAAGATTGCGGCTGTACTGCGCAGCCGAGACGGCATGGCTGAGTCAGTGTCAGAGCTCAGCAAGTACTTCAAGTAGGAGCAGCCAGGTGGCCGTCAAGTATATGGATCTGGTTGAGGTGGACCTGGGCAAGCTGGCCACCGCCGTCTCAGACTGGAAGAGTGCCGTCGACAAGCTCAAGACCGCAGCGCAGTTCGCGCGCAGGGGAATGAAGGCCAAATCGGAAAAGGCCCGGTGGGCTGGTGCGAACGCCACAGTGACACGCGGCTTCGTCACCAAAACCACGAAAGAGATCGCTGACCTCCACACCGAGGCGAACAGTATTCATCAGGTCCTGAACGACGCCCACAGAGAACTTGCCTCCCTTCAAAAGCAGATCAGGGTCGCAGTCCAGGCTGATGCCCCAACCCTCGGGGTCCGCGTCGAGGACATCGGTGACGGTAAGGTTCGCTGCTACTTCAAGCACGTCCGGGGCGACACCGACGAGCGCACCCAGGACCAGCTCGATGCCAAGCAAGAGTTGGAGAGTCGCATCAACCGGCTCATCGCTCATGCCACAGAGATCGATGCGTCAGTGGCCCGCGCGCTCCGCAAGAGTCACGGCAGCGATCCGCACAACGCCGGGCACAGCTCGTACACATCCCTGGACGACGCTCAGTCTGAGCGGGCGGCGGAGCTCGCGAAGATTGGTCCGAAGATGACTGACAAGCAGTTCACCGAATTGAACTCCATCATGAGGTGGAACGCGAAGGACGCAGACTTCAGCACGGCGTTCTACAAGTCTCTTGGGGGACCCAAAGAGACGTTGGACTTCTACGGTCGTATGGCTCTCGAAGGTACGCAGGGAGACGACAATAGAGAGCGGTTGACCCTGACCAGGCAGCTTCAGCGCAACATGGGCAACGCACTCGCCACAGCGACTGACCCGGACAATGAGCCGCACCTTTCAGCGAGTTGGGGAGAAGAATTCAGAAAGCTGGGAACCCAGCCAATTGAGATCTACCCGGGGGCCCCTAACTCGCCCTATGGATACCAAATCCTCGGGGGGCTACTGCGATACGGGAACTACGATGCAGAGTTCATCAACCCCATCGCGGAGCACGTTGTTCAACTGCATCACAAAGATCCCGACTTCTTCATGAGGAACAAGCCGGTGACGGGCGGGGCCGACCTCGACTGGGGATATAATCCGTCAGGAAAGAATGGCGCCGGCTATGACCCGCTTACGAGCGTACTTGAAGGACTCGGACACAGCCCGGAGGCCGCGAAGCGGTTCTTCACCGACGAGCCGACCGTTTACAAGGAGGATGGCACGGTCTACAAGAACGGCACAATTGGTTACGACTACTTCGACGTCCTGAACGGCAAGGACTTTGAGTGGGCTCCTGACAGCCTCGTACATCCTGGCAGTGACGAAGCGCAGCACGCACGGTCAATGGGTCCCGACGCCCTCGGGCACGCGTTGGAGGCGGCGGTCACAGGCGACGCTTGGGACGCGGACCCACCGGAGCTACATCGGGACAGCGATACGGCCGAGATTATGAAGCAGGTCATCAACCGTTACAACGTCGCCTCTGAGGAAGGGCAGCCACCTGAGGTAATGAAGGACAGCCTCGCGAAGATGGGCGCGTCATACATCGACGACCTCAACTATTCGATCATGAACTTCGGCGGCTCGGGCGACGCGCTGGGACGAGACGCCCTCTTCGAGAACAGCAGCGACGGATCGACGCGAACGTCCTTCGACGAGCAGAAGGCGCGCAACTTCATGATGCTGGTGGCCGGCGACGAGGACGGATATAAGTCATTGACTTCGGCTCAGCAGCTCTTTATGGCAAGTGGTCTCGTGGCGTTTGAGAACGACGAGGATCGTGGCGTTGCGTTTGCCCAAAATGCTGCGAAAGTGCATGGAATCCTCGATGAATCGCGGTCTCATGGGATTCGCGAGGAATTTAAGGATCCGGAAGAGGCTCAGCAGATGCTGCAAGAGCAGAACGGAGAATGGCGCAAGTCGCTCGTCAGCGGAGGAGCCACGGTAGCAGCGACGGCTGGTGCCGCGATACTGCTGGGCCCGGCAGCGGGAGTCGTTGCCGCTACCGCGGTTCCGTTGGTCATGGAGTCCGCCGGGTCCGCTGTCAGTACCGCATATGGCAACCACACGTTGGAGTACCTGAAGGACCACGAGTACACGAACGACCCTCAGGCACTTCAAGCCGTGCAGGACGTGGAGAAGATCGGCGAGCGGGCAGCCACTCAGCCCGTTCTCAGATTCGCCCAAACTACCGGCATGAATAATAGCCAGGCCACCGATCTCATCAATGAGATTGAACAGTCCTACTTGGCTGGGAAGACGGCTATCTCGAACAATGAGAAGGTGGCTTCATGAAAGCCCTGAACCGGTTTTCCTGGTGTGGAACCATGGTGTTGCTGGCATTGTCGACAGGTTGCTCGAATGGGCAGTCCCTAAGCGAAAAGTACCCCACTCAGTGGAAGACCTGTAACGCTCTTTTCGGAGCCAAGAACATGGAGTCTTTGCAGTCTGTCCTTGATTCCAGCGATCTCAAGTTCTCCAACAGTGCTCTTTCTGTTGACCAGCTCAAGAAGGGTCTGACGCAGGAAGCAATCGACCCTTATGATGAACTCAGGGGATTCAAGGAATACGAGACCTGTGGACTATCGGGCAATGGCCGCTTTACTGCGATGGCAAGGTGGGCGGCAGATTCCCTGAAGTCTGTGCAGACCAACACCGAACGCTGGCAACGCGCAACCGCGGATGTCTACGTTGCTGACCCCTCCGGTGTGGGCGGGGACATCGACCTCGTATTCCGTTGTGCCATCAAGGGCGCAGGCAGGCAAGCCCAAGTGCTTCTCGAAGCCAGAGTCAGCGCGCCGGATTCCCCGCGAGTCTCGGCGGCATTCCACCAGCAGCTGGCCGTGAAATTGGCTCGCACTCTGCGGGATGAGCTGTCCTGCACCAATAAGCCGGACATCCCACATGGCTTGGAGGTTGATGGGTGAGTAGGCCTGTTCTGCTGGCAAACCGTTGCGGCCATTGGTCGAAGTGAAGCCAGCATAGTTAATTGAGTGAGTCGTGGGTGGTATCCTGCTCCAAGGTGGATGATCTGCACGATCCACAAACTAGCAGATACTCTGCAGAGGTGATTTCTCTGCGATCGCTCTGATATATTCAGAGCAGCGAAAGACAAATACTGCCCGGAAATAACCAGAAGAACGGTTCCGGGTGGGTGATCCGATGGGCAGCAGAGCTCACCCCTGCGCTGGCGGCACTATCACCGGAATAGAAGGCCTGCCCTCTCCGCTGAGACACGATGACCCAAGTCCTGCAGGCATTGGCCGCGAGTGAACCCCCACTCAGCATCGAATTCCCTTGCGGGAATCGCCGGGCCAGGAGGATCCTATCCGTGCCCAAATTATTGACTCGCTGACAGGCCGGGCGATGAACGACAAGGCGGTTTCGATGACGACGGCCACCGAATTCAGCTTCCCAAACGCTAGTGGGATTTCGGTATAGGGGTGCCGGGACTGTGTGCACTTCTTGCACCGCATAAACGCCGCCAGCCTGTCTAATCAGCGCGGTAGTTTCAGGTCTGTGCAGCCGTGGCGTGCGGCTGAGCGCTCGGCGAACGCGCGCAGTGCCTTTACTAGGAAGGCCTTCCGTGGATCGGCGTATTCCGTTGCGTAGATGCTGAAGATCGCCCGTGCGGAACCCGGGCAAGCAGCGGTCCCCCACGCCATGTCAAGCCTGAGTCCGGTATCTGCATTCATTGTTCCCAGCTCATCGGTCTCCGACCGCAATCGCTGGGCGTAGGGGCCGAACGCAGCTTCCAGCTTGTACAGGCTCTCGGAATTTGCCCCAAATTCGCCGAATATGCACATCTCCAGTGGAGTGGTGCCTGATGCCTTGCTTTCCTTGATCCAGTCTATGTACAGGCTCTCGTGCCCAGTTATGTGGATTCCCTTGCAGGTGCCCGTGGCGGAGGACGGGTATTTTTCCGTCGTCGGCCCGGATACCGAAGGGATCCGTCCACCGAACTTTGTCTTACATGACCAGTGGACGGATGCATTTCGCGCGGTGGCGACTGCGAGTTCCCCCACCTCGCGGGCTTCGCGCGGATTTTCATGTGATTCATCCCCGGCGATGGATACGACGACGGATGCGGGCCTGTTCTTGCAAGGTAGCACAACACCGGTATTGCGTAGATCGGTATAGCCTTGCCAGCCGCCATCGAGGGGATTGGGAGGGGTATCCGAGGCACTCGAATGCAAGGTGTCGAGCATCTCAAATTCGTCCTGCCTGGAATTGATGGCGTCGTCAGCGATCAGGCCGATAGTCATCGCATGTCGGAAACTCGGCAGGAGTAGAACCTGCTGTCGCCGAAACGCTGGTGCTCGTCGCGAGCCAGGCCGCTCTCAGTGTTGAGGCCGGTGAAGGCGGGAGACTCTTCGTACGGGATCAAGCCTTCGCAATACGTCGCCAGCTTCTCCTTGTAGCGCCACCCCTTTCCGGTGTCACTCATCTGGTACCAGATGAGTGACACCGACCAGAATAAGCGCCAGGGGCATAACGCCAAACAGAGTTGCCCGACGTATGAGAATGGACATTGACTTTCTCACCAGCGATCATCAACCATCAAAACAACCCCTCCGGACTCAACCCCACCTGCACCAACGGCCTCCCCCTCCGCCGAGACACGAAGATCCCCCGCCCCGCAGGCATGGGCCGCGCCCGCAC
>NZ_JAIGQA010000006.1:0-98995 GCF_019733245.1 Streptomyces sp. WAC04114 | reverse complement strand
CCCACGACCCCCACGAGCCCCGTGACCCGGCCCCCGCTGGACGTGCTCGTCCGGCGCGTCGATCCGGACGTACCGCTTCCGTCGTACGCGCAGCCCGGTGACGCAGGGGCCGATCTGCGCACCACCGAGGCGTGCCAACTGGAGCCGGGCGAGCGGGCCGTGCTGCCCACGGGAGTGTCTGTGGCGCTGCCGGAGGGGTACGCGGCCTTCGTGCACCCGCGATCCGGCCTGGCCGCCCGCTGCGGCGTCGCCCTGGTGAATGCCCCGGGGACGGTTGATGCCGGGTACCGTGGGGAGATCAAGGTGATCGTGGTGAATCTCGACCCGCGCGAGGCCGTGCGGTTCGAGCGCTTCGACCGGATTGCCCAACTGGTAGTCCAGCAGGTCGAGAAGGTTCGCTTCCAAGAGGTGGCAAAACTTCCCGACTCGACGCGGGCCGAGGGGGGCTTCGGATCCACCGGAGGCCATGCGGCGGTGGACGGGACGAGCGGCACAAGCGGTCAGGCCGCCATGGGCGGCCAGGCGGGTGGGAATCGATACGCTTCGGTCGTATCCGACCGGGAAGGACAGTGACGTGTTCGGACGTCGCAAGAAGAGGGATGCCGCCGAGGACGCGGCCGGCGAGGCCGAGCAGGTCGTCGACGGTGTCGACACTGAGGCGGACGAAGAGCGCGAGCGCCTGAGGCTCGAGCCCGCGCCGCGCCCCGACGGGCCCTGGGACGACTCGGAGGTCCGTGACCCGGGCGAGGGCCGGGTCGACCTGGGCGGCCTGTTCGTGCCGGGCGTCGACGGCATGGAGCTCAGGGTCGAGGTCGCGGGCGACGCGATCGTCGCGGCCACGGTCGTGCTGCGCGACAGCGCCATCCAGCTCCAGGGCTTCGCCGCCCCCAAGCGCGAGGGCATCTGGGGTGAGGTGCGTGAGGAGATCGGCACCGGCATCACCCAGCAGGGCGGCATCGTCGACGAGGTCGAGGGGCCGCTGGGCTGGGAGCTGCGTGCCCAGGTGCCCGTACAGCTGCCGGACGGCACCGGCGGCTTCCAGGTCGTGCGGTTCGTCGGTGTGGACGGCCCCCGCTGGTTCCTGCGCGGGGTCATCTCGGGCCAGGGCGCGGTGCAGCCGCAGGCCGCCGGGCTGCTCGAGCAGATCTTCCGGGACACGGTCGTGGTCCGCGGCGAGGGCCCGATGGCGCCCCGCGACCCGATCGTCCTGAAGCTCCCGAACGACGCCCAGATGGTCCCCGAGGGCGTCCAGCAGGAAGAGGGCTCCCGTTTCGCCGGCGGAATGGGCCAGCTCCAGCGCGGACCGGAGATCACCGAGGTCCGCTGACCCGCAGAGACACCAGGGCCGTACCCCATCGGGGGTGCGGCCCTTTCTCGTGCGCGGAACCTTGACGGCGCATTGGTCTGTACCTACCGTCCCCGTCCAACGCGTCTGTTCATAAAGGCGCTTTACGTTCATATACGAGAACGGAAGGCCCCCCACGCATGCGCAGAACCGCTCTGCTCGCGGCCTCGGCCGCCCTCGTCGCCGGTGTCCTCGCCCGGCCCGCCGACGCCGCCCCCAGCGCCCCCGCAGCCTTCGCCCACCCCGGAGTCGCCGTCTCCAAGAGCCAGTTGGACTTCACCCGGTCCAAGGTCAACGCCGGCGCCCAGCCCTGGAAGGGCGCCTTCGACCAGATGATGGCGAGCAAGTACGCCGACCTGAACCGCACGCCCAAGCCCCGGGCAGTCGTCGAATGCGGCTCGTACTCCAACCCCGACGTCGGCTGCACCGACGAGCGCGAGGACGCGATCGCCGCGTACACCCACGCCCTCGCTTGGTACCTCACCCGCGACGAACGGCACGCCCGCAAGGCCATCGAGCTGATGGACGCCTGGTCCGCCGTGATCAGGGACCACACCAACAGCAACGCGCCCCTGCAGACCGGCTGGGCCGGCTCCTCGTGGCCGAAGGCCGCCGAGATCATCAAGTAACGTACACCGGCACCTGGGCGAACTCCGGCCGCTTCGCCACCATGCTCCGCACCGTCTACCTGCCCGAGATCATCAACGGCTCGAACTCCAACGGCAACTGGGAGCTGTCGATGATGGAGGCCGCCGTCGGCATCTCCGTCTTCCTGGAGGACAGGGCGTCGTACGACAAGGCCATGGCGACGTTCCGCACGCGCACGGCTGCCTACGTCTACCTGGAGTCCGACGGCGCGCTGCCGAAGACCGTGCCGAGCCAGAACCTCAACACCCGGGAGAAGATCGTCAAGTACTGGCAGGGCCAGTCGACCTTCGTCAACGGACTCAGCCAGGAGACCTGCCGCGACTTCACCCACACCGGCTACGGCCTCTCGGCCATCTCGCACGTCGCGGAGACCAGCCGCATCCAGGGCCAGGACCTCTACGGCACCGACGTGGGCGAGCGGCTGCGGCACGGGCTCGGCTTCCACGCCAGGTACCAGCTCGGTGCGGGCGCCGAGGACCGGCTGTGCGGCGGCTCGCTCGAGCTCGGGCTCGGGCCGGTGACCGAAGTCGGCCACAACGCCCTGGCCAACCGTCTCGGGCACGCCATGACCAACACCGCGACGCTGACCCAGCGGGGACGTCCCGCCGGCAGCAACAACCTCTTCGTCGCCTGGGAGACCCTCACGCACGGCGACAACCCCGCCTGACCCCCCAGACCGGCCGGGCGGACTGGGCGGGGACCCCGGCGCCCGGCCCGCCCGGCCCGGCCGCGTCAGAGTTCCGTCAAAGTGCGCCCCGGAGCCGGGTGGGGAGCCCGAACCCCGTGCCTACCGGCCGTAGGGTCGACGCTGCGCAGTGGGCGCACCACCGGAAGACAATGGGGCCATGGCACGCGGCAAACTTCGGATCCACCTGGGCGCGGCACCGGGCGTCGGCAAGACCTACGCGATGCTGTCCGAGGCACACCGCCGCGTCGGGCGGGGCACGGACTGCGTCGTGGGCTTCGTCGAGCACCACGGCCGGCCCCGCACCGAGGTGATGCTGCACGGACTGGAGCAGGTGCCGCGCCGGGAGTTGGAGTACCGCGGCGGCGTCTTCCCCGAGATGGACCTCGACGCCGTCCTCGCGCGCCGCCCCCAGGTCGCCCTGGTGGACGAACTCGCCCACACGAACGTCCCCGGCTCCCGCAACGCCAAGCGCTGGCAGGACGTGGAGGAGCTGCTCGCCGCCGGCATCGACGTGGTCTCGACCGTCAACATCCAGCACCTGGAGTCCCTCGGCGACGTCGTCGAGTCGATCACCGGGGTGCGGCAGCAGGAGACCGTGCCGGACGAGGTGGTGCGTCGGGCCGACCAGGTCGAGCTGCTCGACATGACGCCCGAGGCGCTGCGGCGGCGGATGGCGCACGGCAACATCTACCAGCCCGACAAGGTCGACGCCGCCCTGTCGAACTACTTCCGCCCCGGCAATCTGACCGCCCTGCGCGAGCTGGCGCTGCTGTGGGTGGCCGACCGGGTCGATGCCCACCTCACGCAGTACCGCAGCGAGCACCGGGTGTCGGCGATCTGGGGCTCGCGCGAGCGGATCGTCGTCGGACTGACCGGCGGGCCCGAGGGCCGCACGCTGATCCGCCGGGGCGCCCGGCTGGCCGAGAAGGGCGCCGGCGGTGAGGTGCTGGCCGTCTACATAGCCCGCAGCGACGGGCTGACCTCGGCCTCGCCCAAGGAACTGGCACAGCAGCGGACCCTGGTCGAGGATCTTGGCGGAACGTTCCACCATGTCGTGGGCGACGACATACCCGCCGCACTGCTCGCCTTCGCCCGCGGTGCGAACGCCACCCAGATCGTGCTGGGCTCCTCGCGCCGCAAGACCTGGCAGTACGTCTTCGGCCCCGGCGTCGGCGCGACGGTCGCCCGGGAGTCCGGGCCCGACCTCGACGTGCACATCGTCACCCACGACGAGGTCGCCAAGGGACGCGGACTGCCGGTGGCCCGGGGTGCGCGCCTCGGACGCTCCCGGCGGGTGTGGGGCTGGATCGCCGGTGTCGCCGGCCCGCCGCTCCTCGCGGCGCTGCTCAGCATCGTCGATCTCGGCCTCGCCAACAACATGCTGCTGTTCCTGGCGCTGACGGTGGCGGCGGCCCTGCTCGGGGGACTGCTGCCTGCCCTGGCCTCGGCGGCGGTGGGTTCCCTGCTGCTGAACTACTTCTACACACCGCCCCTGCACCGGTGGACCATCGCCGACCCGAAGAACATCGTCGCCATCGTGATCTTCGTGGCGGTCGGTGTAGCGGTGGCCTCCGTGGTCGACCTCGCCGCCCGCCGCACCCACCAGGCGGCGCGGCTGCGGGCCGAGTCCGAGATCCTCGCCTTCCTCGCCGGCAACGTGCTGCGGGGCGAGACCGGCCTGGAGGACCTCCTGGAACGGGTCCGGGAGACCTTCGGCATGGAGTCCGCGGCCCTGCTGGAACGGGCCGGCGACGTCGAGCCGTGGACCTGCGCCGGGCGCGCCGGCCGCGGACGGCCCATCGAGCGGCCCGACCAGGCCGACGTGGACATACCCGTCGGGGACCACATGGCCCTGGCACTGACCGGCCGCGTGCTGCCCGCCGAGGACCGCCGGGTGCTGGCCGCCTTCGCCGCCCAGGCCGCCGTCGTCCTGGACCGCCGCCGGCTCCAGGAGGAGGCCGACCGGGCCCGCACGCTCGCCGAGGGCAATCGCATCCGTACGGCCCTGCTGGCCGCCGTCAGCCACGATCTGCGGACTCCGCTGGCCGGCATCAAGGCGGCGGTGACCTCGCTGCGCTCCGAGGACGTCGAGTGGTCGGAAGAGGACCGCGCCGAGCTGCTGGAGGGCATCGAGGAGGGCGCCGACCGCCTCGACCACCTCGTCGGGAACCTCCTCGACATGTCCCGGCTCCAGACCGGCACCGTCACCCCGATGATCCGCGAGATCGACCTCGACGAGGTGGTGCCGATGGCGCTCGGCGGCGTCCCCGACGGCAGCGCCGTCCTGGACGTGCCCGAGACGTTGCCCATGGTCGCCGTCGACCCCGGTCTGCTGGAGCGGGCGGTGGCCAATCTCGTCGAGAACGCGGTGAAGTACAGTCCGCCCGGCGCGCCCGTGCTGGTCGCCGCCAGCGCGCTGGCCGACCGGGTCGAGGTGCGGGTGGTCGACCGGGGGCCGGGCGTGCCCGACGAGGCCAAGGAGCGTATCTTCGAGCCCTTCCAGCGCCACGGCGACGCCCCGCGCGGCGCGGGTGTGGGTCTGGGGCTCGCGGTGGCGCGCGGCTTCACCGAGGCCATGGACGGCACACTGAACGCCGAGGACACCCCCGGCGGCGGTCTCACCATGGTCCTCACCCTCCGCGCGGCGGGACCCCGCCCGGAGCTCCGCCCCGTAGCAGAACCGGAAAGGCAGGCCTCATGACCCGCGTCCTCGTGGTCGACGACGAGCCGCAGATCGTGCGCGCCCTCGTGATCAACCTCAAGGCACGCACCTACGAGGTCGACGCGGCCCACGACGGCGCCACCGCCCTGAAGCTCGCGGCCGCCCGCAACCCCGACGTGGTCGTCCTCGACCTCGGACTGCCCGACATGGACGGCGTCGAGGTGATCAGAGGCCTGCGCGGCTGGACCCGGGTGCCGATCCTCGTGCTGTCCGCCCGGCACTCCTCCGACGAGAAGGTCGAGGCGCTGGACGCGGGCGCCGACGACTACGTCACCAAGCCGTTCGGCATGGACGAGCTGCTGGCGCGCCTGCGGGCCGCCGTCCGCCGGGCCGAACCGGCCGGAGGAGGTGAGGACGACGTGATCGTCGACACCGGCGAGTTCACCGTCGACCTGGCGGCGAAGAAGGTCAACCGGGCCGGCAAGGACGTACGGCTGACCCCCACGGAGTGGCACCTGCTGGAGGTCCTGGTGCGCAACAGTGGCCGCCTGGTCGGGCAGAAGCAGCTGCTCCAGGAGGTGTGGGGGCCGTCGTACGGGACGGAGACGAACTATCTGCGCGTGTACATGGCGCAGTTGAGGCGGAAGCTGGAGGAGGATCCCTCGCATCCGAAGCACTTCATCACCGAGCCGGGGATGGGGTATCGGTTCGAGAAGTGAGGCGCATCGCGTCGGGAAACGGGCTCCTCGCCCTTCGTCAGCAGGCCCCGGTACGCTTCAGATATGAGTGCTGTTCCTCGTTCCGAAAAGCCGGTGGGCCGGTTCCGGCGCATGCTCGACCGGCTCTCCTCGTCGCAGGAGGACCTGGAGTCCGAGGAGCTGCGCGAGGACACCGAGACGGCCGGATGCATCCGGATCGGAGACTGCCAGGACCGCCAGATAGTGACGGTTACTGGTACCTTGCGCACGGTCACCCTTCGGCCGCGTGCCGGAGTCCCGGCCCTGGAGGCCGAGCTGTTCGACGGCTCCGCCGCGCTGGACGTGGTGTGGCTCGGCAGGCGATCCATCGTGGGGATAGAGCCGGGGCGCAAGCTGATCGCATCGGGCCGGATCTCGATGAGCCGGGGCCGCCGGGTGCTGTTCAATCCCAAGTACGAACTGAGACCCCTCGGACGGGAGTAGCCGGTGACGTCGCTCGACAAGCCGACCGAAGAGACATCTGCGGACGACGCCCGGGCGGTGACCGAGGCCGCCCTGTTCGAGGCGTTCGGCGGCGTGCGGGGCATGGTGGAGACGGTGGTTCCCGGTCTCCTCTTCGTCACCATCTACACGATCAACAAGGACCTGCACCTGTCGGCGATCGCGGCGCTGGCCGTGTCGCTGGTGCTGGTCGTGGTCCGGCTGGTGATGAAGGACACCGTCAAGCACGCCTTCAGCGGTGTCTTCGGCGTGGCCTTCGGTGTCGTCTTCGCGATGATGACCGGCAACGCCAAGGACTTCTACCTGCCCGGCATGCTCTACACGCTGGGGCTGGGCCTCGCCTACATCATCACCACCCTGTGCGGCGTGCCGCTGATCGGGCTGATCCTCGGCCCGGTCTTCAAGGAGAACCTCTCCTGGCGCACCCGGAACCCGGGCCGCAAGAAGGCGTACGCGAAGGCCAGCTACGCGTGGGGCGCGATCCTGCTCGCCAAGTGCGCGATCCTCTTCCCGCTGTACTGGTGGGCCGACACCACGCAGCTGGGCTGGGTCCTGGTCGCCCTGAAGATCCCGCCGTTCCTGCTCGCGGTGTACCTGACGTGGGTCTTCCTGGCGAAGGCGCCCGCGCCCATCGACGTGTTCGCGGAGATGGAGGCGGAGGAGAAGGCGGCAGAGGAGCGGGACCGGCAGGCCGCCGCCGCTCGGTCCGCCGAGCAGTGAGCCTCCACAGCTGAGCCAGTGAGCCCTCACCGCTGAGCAGCGAGCCTCCCCTACTGACCGAAAGGGGCGTCCCGAGTACGGGACGCCCCTTTTCCGTTCGCTCGGCGGCCGGCTCAGCTCGCCGCGTTGCGTCGCACCGACAGCAGGTCCTCCAGCTGCTCCTCCCGGGCCTGGGCGGCCACGAAGAGAAGTTCGTCGCCGGCCTCCAGGGAGTCCTCCCGGGAGGGGGTCAGGACGCGGTTGCCGCGGATGATCGTCACCAGGGACGTGTCCTGCGGCCACTCGACGTCGCCGACCTGCGTGCCGGCCAGGGCCGACTCCTCCGGCAGGGTCAGCTCGACCAGGTTGGCGTCGCCGTGGCTGAAGCGGAGCAGGCGGACCAGGTCGCCCACGCTCACCGCCTCCTCGACCAGGGCCGACATCAGTCGCGGGGTGGAGACGGCCACGTCCACACCCCAGGACTCGTTGAACAACCACTCGTTCTTGGGATTGTTCACGCGGGCGACAACACGCGGGACGCCGTACTCCGTCTTCGCCAGCAGGGACACGACCAGGTTCACCTTGTCGTCACCGGTCGCGGCGATCACGACGTTGCAGCGCTGGAGCGCGGCCTCGTCCAGGGACGTGATCTCACAGGCGTCGGCGAGCAGCCACTCGGCCTGCGGGACGCGTTCGACCGAGATGGCGGTCGGCGCCTTGTCGATCAGCAGGATCTCGTGGCCGTTCTCCAGCAGTTCGCCCGCGATCGAGCGGCCGACGGCGCCGGCTCCGGCAATGGCGACCCTCATCAGTGACCGCCCTCCTCTTCGGGACCCTTGGCGAACGCCGCCTCGACCTTGTCGACCTCGTCGGCGCGCATCATCACGTGCACCAGGTCGCCCTCTTGCAGCACAGTCTGCGAGGTGGGCAGGACCGCCTCGCCGAGCCGGGTCAGGAACGCGACGCGCACGCCGGTCTCCTCCTGGATCCGGCTGATCTTGTGGCCGACCCAGGCGGTGGAGGTGTGCACCTCGGCGAGCTGGACGCCGCCGGTGGGGTCGCGCCACAACGGCTCGGCCCCGGAGGGGAGCAGACGGCGCAGCATCTGGTCGGCCGTCCAGCGGACCGTGGCGACGGTGGGGATGCCCAGGCGCTGGTAGACCTCCGCGCGGCGCGGGTCGTAGATGCGGGCGGCGACGTTCTCGATGCCGAACATCTCACGGGCCACGCGCGCGGCGATGATGTTGGAGTTGTCTCCGCTGGAGACGGCGGCGAAGGCGCCCGCCTCCTCGATGCCCGCCTCGCGCAGGGTGTCCTGGTCGAAGCCGACACCGGTGACCCGGCGGCCGCCGAACGAGGAGCCCAGCCGGCGGAAGGCGGTGGGGTCCTGGTCGACCACGGCGACCGTGTGCCCCTGTTGCTCCAGGTTCTGGGCCAGTGCGGAACCCACCCTTCCGCAACCCATGATCACAATATGCATCGCGTCACACCGCGCTTCCTGCAGGCCCTCTGGCCTTCATGAATGTCGTGCTCATGTCTCTCTTTCGGCTCGCCAGGCATCACGTCGCGGCCTGCGTGCGGGCCGCCGGGCAACATCATGCCGGTGGAATCACGCCATGATGCCCTCCGGGGGCGGTGCCGCGTTCGGCTGCCCGAGTCCAACGTATCCGTAAAGTCGAGGGGGTTGCCGAGGGCCCTGCCGGGCCCTCGGCGGGGGAGGAACTGCCATGAGCACCGAGATCGACGTCCTCGTGCTGGGCGGCGCGGGCGTGGACACGATCGTGCACGTGCCCGAGCTGCCCGTGCCGTTCGCGGACAGCCACATGATCCGGCCCGGGATCGTGACGCGCGCGGGCCAGAGTGGGGACTTCGTGGCCCTCGGGACGACCGCGCTGGGCCTGCGCACCCACCACCTCGACCTCCTCGGTGACGACCCCGAGGGCGACCTCGTCCGCGCGCTGCACCGGGAGCACGGCATCGGGCTCACCGCCGTCCCGCAACCCCTCGGCACCAAACGCGCGGTCAACCTCGTCGGCCCCGACGGCAGGCGCTCGTCCCTCTACGACGCCACCCGGGCCGCCGACACGGACCGGCTGCCCGAGGACACGGTCCGCTCACTCGCCGCCGTCAGCCGGCACGCCCACGTCGTCATCACCCAGCCGTGCGCCCACGCGCTGCCCGCCCTGCGCGAGGCGGGCCTCACGATCTCCACCGACCTGCACGACTGGGACGGCTCCAACCCCTACCACGAGCCCTTCGCCCACCAGGCCGACCTGGTCTTCCTGTCCAGCGCGGCCCTGACCGACCCGGAACGGACCATGCGGCGGATCACCGAGCGTGGCCGGGCCCGCGTCGTCGTCGCCACCGCCGGGGCGGACGGGGCGTACCTGCTGGCCGACGGGGAACTTACCCACGTACCCGCCGCCGTGCCCCCGGCGCCGGTCGTCGACTCCAACGGCGCGGGCGACGCCTTCGCCGCCGCGTTCCTCCACGCCTGGCTGGACGGCACCCCACCCCGCCGCAGCGCCCTGCACGGCACCGTGGCCGGCGCCCACGCCTGCACGATCCCGTCGACCCGGGCCGCCGGCATCGGGCCGGAGGAGCTCCGTGCAGGGGTTGCGGAACTGGAGCGGCCCGGTCCTCCCCTTCCTCCCGGCGACTTCTAGCGCGCCCCCTGCGACACGTCCTTGCGGCGGCTGATGCTGCGCACGCTCGCCACGGTCAGGATTCCGAGGGCGACGAGGGTGGCCGCGGCGCCGATCAGCTGGGCGGGCGTGTGCATGGGACCTCCAGGGGCGGCAACGGCCGGGAAACGGACGGGGCTTAGTCATCTAGGCATGCGAAGCGGGTGACCTGCGGAATCCGCAGCCGCATGCGTCTGTGAATTCACTCGGAGAGCAGATGGAACGCCGATGAGGGGTGGCGGGTGGGCGCCCTCGCAATCGAACGCCTACGATCCTCTGTTGTGTCCAAACTGACCGACGTGCCCAAACGGATCCTGATCGGGCGCGCACTGCGCAGCGACCGGCTGGGCGAAACGCTCCTGCCGAAGCGCATCGCACTCCCCGTCTTCGCCTCCGACCCGCTGTCCTCCGTGGCGTACGCGCCCGGCGAGGTGCTGCTGGTCCTGTCGATCGCGGGCGTGACGGCGTACCACTTCAGCCCGTGGATCGCCGTCGCGGTCGTCGTGCTGATGTTCACGGTGGTGGCCTCGTACCGGCAGAACGTGCACGCCTACCCCAGCGGCGGCGGCGACTACGAGGTGGCGACCACCAACCTCGGACCCAAGGCCGGCCTGACGGTCGCGAGCGCGCTGCTCGTCGACTACGTCCTCACCGTCGCGGTGTCGATCTCCTCCGGCATCGAGAACCTCGGCTCCGCGATCCCGTTCGTCGTCGAGCACAAGGTGCTCTGCGCGATCGGCGTGATCGTGCTGCTGACGCTGATGAACCTGCGCGGGGTGAAGGAATCCGGCTCGCTCTTCGCGATCCCGACCTACGTCTTCGTCTTCGGCGTCTTCACCATGATCGCGTGGGGTGCCTTCCGCGGGCTGGTCCTGGACGACACCATGCGGGCACCGACCGCCGACTACGTCATCAAGCCCGAGCACCAGGGCCTGGCCGGCTTCGCACTGGTCTTCCTGCTGCTGCGCGCCTTCTCCTCCGGCTGCGCCGCGCTCACCGGCGTCGAGGCGATCTCCAACGGCGTCCCGGCCTTCCGCAAGCCCAAGTCGAAGAACGCGGCGACCACCCTCGCCATGATGGGCCTGCTGGCCGTCACCATGTTCTGCGGCATCATCGCGCTGGCCGCCGCCACCGACGTCCGCATGGCGGAGAACCCGGCCGAGGACCTCATCCACAACGGCGTCCCGCTCGGCCCCGACTACGTGCAGAACCCGGTGATCTCCCAGGTCGCCGAGGCCGTCTTCGGCGCGGGCAGCTTCCCGTTCATCGTCCTGGCCGCGGCCACCGCGCTGGTGCTGTTCCTCGCCGCCAACACCGCCTACAACGGCTTCCCGCTGCTCGGCTCGATCCTCGCCCAGGACCGGTACCTGCCGCGCCAGCTGCACACCCGAGGCGACCGGCTGGCCTTCTCCAACGGCATCGTGCTCCTCGCCGGTGCCGCCGCACTGCTGGTGGGGATCTACGGCGCCGACTCCACCCGGCTGATCCAGCTGTACATCGTCGGCGTGTTCGTGTCCTTCACGCTCAGCCAGACCGGCATGGTCCGGCACTGGAACCGCCACCTGGCCACGGAGAAGGACCAGGCCAAGCGCCGCCACATGATCCGCTCCCGCGCCATCAACACCTTCGGCGCCTTCTTCACCGGCCTCGTGCTGGTCGTCGTCCTCCTCACCAAGTTCACCCACGGCGCCTGGGTCGCCCTGCTCGGCATGGTGATCTTCTACGCGACGATGACGGCCATCCGGAAGCACTACGACCGGGTCGCCGCCGAGATCGCCGCCCCCGAGGGCCCGAGCGACGACCTCGTACGGCCCTCGCGGGTACACTCGGTCGTGCTGATCTCCAAGATCCACCGCCCGACGCTGCGCGCCCTGGCCTACGCCAAGCTGATGCGCTCGGACACGCTGGAGGCGCTGAGCGTCAACGTCGACCCGGCGGAGACCAAGGCCCTGCGCGAGGAGTGGGAGCGGCGCGGCATCGACGTCCCGCTGAAGGTGCTGGACTCGCCCTACCGCGAGATCACGCGGCCGATCATCGAGTACGTCAAGAGCCTCCGCAAGGAGTCCCCGCGCGACGCGGTGTCCGTGATCATCCCCGAGTACGTGGTCGGCCACTGGTACGAGCACCTGCTGCACAACCAGAGCGCCCTGCGGCTCAAGGGCCGGCTGCTGTTCACGCCCGGGATCATGGTGACCTCGGTGCCGTACCAGCTGCAGTCCTCCGAGGCGGCCAAGCGGCGGGCCCGCAGGCAGCAGGACTGGAACGCGCCGGGCTCGGTGCGGCGCGGTCCCGCGCAGGTGCGGTCGAAGGAGTCCTCCGAGCACAAGAGCTGACGATCGTCCTAGACGACGGCTCGGGTGAAACGGCCGGGTGACAGCCACGTAGACTGGTGGGCTGTTGTCCGGCCGTTTCCGTTCGGCCCTTTCCCTCACGTGTTTTGGAGTCACCCCGCCATGCAGGCAGAACCGAGGAAGTCGCTGGTGGGGGAGGAGTACGAGGTCGAGATCGGCCCCGTCGCCCACGGCGGTCACTGCATCGCCCGCACGTCCGAGGGCCAGGTGCTGTTCGTCCGGCACGCGCTGCCCGGCGAGCGGGTCGTGGCGCGGGTGACGGAGGGCGAGGAGGGCGCGCGGTTCCTGCGCGCCGACGCCGTGACCGTGCTCGACGCCTCCAAGGACCGGATCGACGAGCCCTGCCCGTTCGCCGGCCCCGGCCGCTGCGGCGGCTGCGACTGGCAGCACGCCAAGCCGGGCGCGCAGCGGCGCCTGAAGGCCGACGTCATCGCCGAACAGCTCAAGCACCTCGCCGGGCTCACCCCGGAGGAGGCCGGCTGGGACGGCACGGTGCTGCCCGCGGAGGGCGACAAGGTGCCCGCGGGCCAGGTCCCCGCGTGGCGCACCCGCGTCCAGTACGCCGTCACCGCCGACGGCCGGGCGGGCCTGCGCCGGCATCGCTCGCACGAGGTGGAGCCGATCGACCACTGCATGATCGCCGCGGAGGGCGTCAGCGAGCTGGGCATCGAGAAGCGGTCCTGGACCGGCATGGACTCCGTCGAGGCGATCGCGGCGACGGGCTCCCAGGACCGCCAGGTGATCCTCACCCCGAAGCCGGGCGCGCGCCTCCCGCTCGTCGAGCTCGACCGCCCCGTCTCCGTCCTGCGCGTGGACGAGCGCTCCGGCGGCGTCCACCGGGTGCACGGCCGTCCCTTCGTCCGCGAACGCGCCGACGGCCGCACGCACCGCGTCGGCAACGGCGGCTTCTGGCAGGTCCACCCGAAGGCCGCGGAGACCCTGGTGACGGCGGTCATGCAGGGCCTGCTGCCGCGCAAGGGCGACATGGCCCTCGACCTGTACTGCGGCGTCGGCCTCTTCGCCGGCGCCCTCGCCGACCGCGTCGGCGACCAGGGCGCCGTCCTCGGCATCGAGTCCGGCAAGCGGGCGGTGGAGGACGCGCGGCACAACCTCGCCGACTTCGAGCGCGTCCGCATCGAACAGGGCAAGGTCGAGACCGTGTTGCCGCGCACGGGCATCGAGGAGGTCGACCTGATCGTCCTCGACCCGCCGCGGGCTGGCGCGGGCCGCAAGACGGTGGAGCATCTGGCGTCCCTGAGGGCCCGGCGGATCGCGTACGTGGCGTGCGATCCGGCCGCGCTGGCGCGGGACTTGGCGTACTTCCGGGACGGGGGGTACCGGGTGCGGATGCTGCGGGCGTTCGATCTGTTTCCGATGACGCACCACGTGGAGTGCGTTGCCATCCTTGAACCGGTCGCAAAGGGCGCCTGACCTGCGGTTTCGTGCGTGCGCATTATGCGCGGTGCGGGCGTTACGGGCGATATCCTGACGCTGAAATGACGCTCGTGACGCTCATTTGACGCTCGTTCTGATGGGGTGTCAGGCCCGTTGTGTCCCTGCTCGGCGCTCTGATGGCCACTCTGTGGGGCGGATTTGGCGCCATGAGTCTGATCGACAGTGCGCTGCGACGGGCGGTGGGCGGGAACGTCCAGGCAACACTCTGCCGCCTCGAGCCGTACGATGCAGGCGGCCCAGGTGCCCATCGGCTCCTGGGCAGACCTCCCTCACAGATAGCTGGCATCGGAAGGGTGACAGGCGTATGGCGGCGAACGCCGAACACCTGAAAGCTCTCGTGCGAGCGCACGCCGAAGCCAACGACGACCTCTTCTACAGCGTCGCCCTGCCGCCTTATCTAATCTGCACAGCGGGAGCCGTGCAGCCGTTCTAAGCCGGAATCCTGCCTTCCTCCATGTCCGTGCGCGTGATCGCCACATGGGGAGCGGCGGGGAGGCTGCCCAGCGCCGTGGCGCCAGAGTTACTCCTCATGCCCGACGGGGCGTACGCCGTGAGGACCTTGCCGCAGTGTCACGGTCGGCGCCCGCCCGTCGATCCGTACAGACCGCCGCACGAGGCCCCCCGTCCCCTTGGTCTTCGTCCTCGTTCACCAGTTCCCGTAGTCCTCCACGTAGGTGGCGATCAGCTCGAGCAGGGCGTCGGCCCGGTGCCGGTCCTCGCGTTGCTCGCGCAGGGCCTTGTCGGCCGCCTGGAGGCGGGCCAGGGCGGCCGGTTCACCGTCGACCAGGTCGTCGACCACCGACACCGTGGTGACCAGGTCCAGGCATTCGGTGAGCAGGCGGCGGGTGGCCGGGACGGGGGGAGCAGGGTCGGGGGCGGCGAAGTTGGTGGTCAGGTAGCGCGCGGGGTCGGTGAGGCTCCAGCCGACGACGGTTCCGTGCTGGACGAGGAGCGCGACGTCGGGGGCGCTGCCGATGCGGGCATCCAGTGGTTCGTCGAGGACGTCGAGGTCGCGCAGGCAGGTCAGCACGGCATCGCCGGGAGCGCGGCACAGCACCGTGCACATCTCGTGCCGGAAGTCCTTGACCTCGTCCGCACGGAGCCCGCCCGGGCGCACTTCGGGCGGGACGGTAAGGCGGGCCGAGTCCTCGGCTGAGGCGGACTCTTCCGGAATTCGGAGTTCAGCCCCGACCAGCTGTCGGTCGCTCGGGGCGAAGCGGAAAACGTCGGGGAGGTCCCACAGCAGGTCCTGGCTGCCGAACGTGTCCGCGAGGAACTTCTCCCGTTCCACCCGGTCCGCATAGGGGGAAACGATCAGGAAGGTACCGAGGAGTCGGGGAACGAGGTCGAGCGGCTCGTCCGTCACCGTCGCGGACCAGCCGCCGTCGAACTTCAGTTTCGTCGTCATCACTGCCTCATCTGATCTGTACCGCCGGAGGCTGGAAGCGGCCGTCCTTGGCGGGAATCCTGCCGTTCACGATGTCCTCGTGCGTCACCGGGGCGCCGGGGTCCGTTGGTCTCCCGCCGAGCGCCGTGGCTCCGGAGTCGCCCTTGGCCGTGGCGCTCGGCACGACCGCCGCGGACCGCGCGATGCAGGCCGAGCTGGGCATCGCCTACCTGGCCTCGTCCGAGCGCGCCGACCTGCTCACCACCAAGTCCGTCTACAACGACAACGGCACGCGTGAGCTGGAGGAGTTCGGCCCGCTGCGGCGCGTCGACCTGACCGCGGACCTGAAGTCCGGCACTACCACCCTGGTTGCGGCCGACTCGCCCGGCACTGCCCGGAGCTGGACGGTCAACGAGTACGACGCGGGCCGGCCGACCGACGGCACCGAGGTGGAGAACCAGGTCACCATCGGCGCCCAGGTCCGTGAGCACCCCGGTGTGCACGGCGAGACCGGGGTCGTGCAGACCGCGTACGACTGGGCCAAGGGCCTGCCGGTGAAGTCGGTCCAGGACTCGGGCGGCCTCGCGATCACCACCACGACCGAGTACGACGCGCTGGGCCGTGTGGCCAAGACGTACAACACGGGCAGCACAGGCGCCGACGCGGGCACCGTAGTGACCACGTACTGGTCCGCGACCGGCACCGGCACGTGCGCCGGCCGTCCGGAGTGGGCCGACCTAGTGTGCTCCACCGGACCCGGTGGCGCCATCACCGGCGGCGGCAGCAACCCGGGCCACAGGACGCCATGAAGGACCACGGTGCCGGCTTCGCCGCGCTGGACAAGGACCTGAAGGCGCTGCACGCACTCAAGCCGCAGGACCTGCTGGACCCGGCCAAGGAACCCGACCCGCAAAAACAGTTGAAGCTGCTGGAACAGGCGGTCAAGACCCTCCAGAGCGCCAAACCGCACTTGGACAAGGTCGGCAAGAACCTCGGCAGGGCGACCGACCTGCTGGGGACGCAGAGCGACTCGCTCCTCGCCGTCACCATCCTCACCATCGCGCTGGGCGACTACTACCCGGATTACACACCACCCAAGTACCCCGCGGCCAAGCCCATCTTCGACTTCGAGAAGGACCTCGCCGAGCTCAACGCGGCCTTCGACCAGATGAACGAAGGCTTCGCCCAGATGGACCGCGGACTGCGGACCATGAACGAGGGCGTCGCGGAGGTCAACAAGGGCCTGGCACAGGCGAACAAGGGCATCTCCAAGGCCAACAAGGGCATGAAGGAGATGAATGCGGGCATCGCACAGGCGAACCAGGGCGTCAAGGAGGCGAACAAGCACGTACCCGGGATCAAGAAGGGCGCCCAGAAGCTGCGCGAGATACCGGACATCGACTTCGACTTCTCCCACATCGGTGACACCTGGGGCTCCGGATCCTCGGGCCTGGACGACGCCGAGCAGCAGCGCCGGATGTCCCTCCTGCTGGACTTGTTGCCGGGCATCGGCGACGGCAAGGGCGTCGTCGAGGCCGTCGTCGGCAAGGACCTGGTCACCAGTGACAAGCTCAGCGCCAAGGAGCGGGCGCTGGGCGGCCTCTCCGTACTGCACTGGCTCAGGGCCGGCGGCAAGCTCCTGACGGCGGAGGACGTCAAGAAGGCCCGCAAGGGCGAGGGAGCCGTCCCCTGCAACAGCTTCCCGGCCGGCACTCCCGTACTGATGGCGGACGGCACGCACCTGCCCATCGAGCGGGTGCGCGTGGGCGATGAGGTGCTCGCCACCGACCCGGAGAGCGGGCGCACACAGTCCGAGCCCGTCACGGCCCTCATCACCGGTCACGGCGACAAGGAACTCGTCACGGCCGAGGTGCGCACGGACGACGGCACCTCCTCGGTCACCGCGACCGAGGGGCACCCCTTCTGGATCGAGGACCTCGGGGTGTGGGGCACCGCGGGCGACCTGCGGCCGGGCATGTGGCTGCGCACGAGCGCGGGGACGCACGTACCGGTCAGCGCGGTGTCCGCGTGGACGGCGCAGGACCGGACGGTCCACAACCTCACCGTCGCGGACCTGCACACGTACTACGTGGTGGCGGGCACCACCCCGCTGCTCGTCCACAACGCCAACGGGTGCGGCGTGTGGAAGTCGGAGTTCGACGCCCTCCCGAAGGGCAAGCAGTCACACGTCCGTGAGATGTCCAGCGTCTCCGACATGCGCAAGGCGTTCGAGAAGTGGACCGCCGGCGCGGAGCGCCTGCCCGCACGCGGGCCCAAGATCCCCGAGGTATACAAGCTGGCGGACGGCACGGTCATCCAGTGGCGTACCTCGTCGAGGTCCGGCGGGGAGACGATCGACATCTTCCCCGTCGGCGGGAAGGGCATGAAAGGTACACCTTCCCGATGAATAGGAATCCGGATGAATAGGGACGTCATCGTGTGTGAGCTCCTCGTGGAGGGGCTCGGCGACTGGGTACCCGTGGACAGGCTGATCGGGCTCGCACGCGAAGCGGCCGAGCGGTCGCGGAGCGACTTCAGGGCCGTCGCGATCGAGGTCCTCACCCATCTGGTGCGGGACGGCTTCATGATCGTCGGAGAGCTCGGCGGTGGCGGCTTCGAGGCGTGGCCCGGAAGCGCCGACGAGGTCCTGGAAAGAGCCGTGGCCGCGCTGGATGGTGTCCACTGGGCACCGGCCGGGGGCGGTTTCTGGCTCATGAACACCCCGAAGGGAGACCGTACGGCTGCCGCGTGATCGCGGCGGCCCGGGAGCCCGGGTGAACCATGGTGCCCTTCGTCACGGCCGGTGGCGAAGGGCACCGCGCGTTCCGTGATCAGGTTCCCGGCGCCGTGAAGTGCTACCAGCGTCGCACCGACTGCCTGGCAGACCAACTCGGCTCCGCAGTCGAGGAGATAGAGGGCCAGGCGGGCGCCCGTCTCTCCCGCGCGATCTCCCGCTCGACCGAACTGCGCATGCTCATGCGAAGGGCGGCACCGCCGCTGCGCGTCCCGCGCGTGCTCGGCATCGATGACATCGCCCCCAAGCGTCGGCACCGCTACGCCACCGCGATCATCGACGCCGAGACCCGCGAGCGGATCGACGTCCTGCCCGAGCGCATCGCCCAGACCCTGGCCGCGTGGCTACGTGAGCACCCCGGGGCCGCATACGGCTGCCGCGACGGCTCCGGCTCCTGCGGCGAGGCGATCCGCCAGGCGCTCCCTGAAGCGGTGCAGGTCAGTGACCTGGCAGCTCACCGTAGGCAGCCAGGGCCCGCAACCAAATGGTCCTGCTCGAGCACGTCCAGGGGTGATCGTCCTGCGCACCCCTGGAACGCGAGATCGAGGAGACCTGGCAGAAGCCCCGCAGCGTCGTTCCGCACCTGCGGTCCGCTACGGACTCACCATGAGCGGACGAGCAGCCGCGGGGCCGCCCGGGCGTCGGGACCGGGCGCGCTAGGCGCAGCAGCCGCACCCGGCCGCGCAGGTGCCGCATCCGTCGCCGGCCTCGATGCCGGGGGAGGGGAGGGCTGTGGCGGTGGGTGCGCAGCAGCCCTTCCCCCGCCAGGCGTCGCGGCCTTCGTTCACGGCGATCCCGGCGATGGCGAGGGCGGCGACGGGGTCGGCCCAGGACCAGCCGAGAGTGGCGTTCAGGAGCAGACCGACCAGGAGTACGGCGGACAGATACGTGCACAGCAGGGTCTGCTTGGAGTCTGCGACGGCGGATGCGGAGCCGAGTTCCCGGCCGGCCCGGCGCTGGGCGGCGGACAGGAACGGCATGACCGCGAGCGAGAGAGCGGCGATGACGATCCCGGGAACGGATCGTTCGGCCTCCCCGGTGCCGGTCAGGGCGCGGATCGCGTCCAAGGAGACGTAGGCGGCGAGGGCGAAGAAGGAGACCGCGATGATACGCAGGGCGCGCTGCTCGCGGGCATCGCGGACGGCGGGGTCGGAGGCGGAGAACTGCCAGGCGACGGCGGCTGCTGAGGACACCTCGATGACCGAGTCGAGCCCGAAGCCGATGAGGGCGGTCGAGGAGGCGGTCGTACCGGCGGCGATCGCGACGACCGCCTCGAAGACGTTGTAGATGATGGTCGCGGCGACGAGGAACCGTATGCGACGGGAGAGTGCCTCGCGTCGTGCGGGTGAGGGGTCGAGGGATGTCGACACGTCGGCGGTCACGGTCAGCAGCACCCCTTCTCGGCGGCGTCCGCGCACGTCCGGTCGGTCTCGACGGCGACCACGGCGGTGCGCAGGTCGTCGAGGGCGTGGGCGAGGCGTTCGTGGGCGATCTCGTACCGGGTGCGGCGGCCGTCGGGAACGGTGACCACCAGCCCGCAGTCACGCAGACACGCGAGGTGGTTCGACAGGCGGGTCCGGGAGATACCGAGGGCTTCGGCGAGGTCGGCCGGGTAGGCGGGCGCGTCGCGCAGGGCGAGCAGGACGCGGCAGCGGATGGGGTCGGCGAGTGCGCGGCCGAAGCGGGCCAGCACCTCGACGTCGGAGGCAACGATCAGCACGCCACAAAAGTACACGAAATCCTGAATCCAGGAAATCCTGAATCCAGCATCCGTGGATCCGGGCTGCTCGTGTTCACCGTCCGCCTCGGTGATCCCGCCGTGCCCACCTCTCCGTGCGCTCAGCCACGGGACGTGGAGGTGCGAGGTGGTGCCTGGGCCGGTTCGGCCGGGTGCGGCTCCCCGGGAAGGAAGGTCACCTGCGGTGCGCCGGTGCGGGGATGGGTGGCCACCTCGCTCGTCACGCCGTAGACCTCGGCCAACAGTTGTGGTGTGAGGACCTCCAACGGCGGGCCCGATGCAATGACCTGGCCGTCGCGCAGGACGTACAGGCGGTCGCAGTAGTAGGCCGCGAGGTTCAGGTCGTGCAGGGCGACGAGCACCGTGGCCGGCAGGCGGCGCAGCGTGTTCAGGACGTCCAGCTGGTGGCGGATGTCGAGGTGGTTGGTCGGCTCGTCCAGGACGAGGAGGGAGGGCTGCTGGGCGAGGGCGCGGGCGATGAGGACGCGCTGGCGTTCGCCGCCGGAGAGGCGGTCGAAGGGGCGATGGGCCAGGTCTGTGGCGTCCACCGCGTCCAGGGCCGTATCGATCAGCTCGGCGTCCTCGGGGGTGTCGCCGTCGAGGAGTCGTTTGTGCGGGGTGCGGCCCATCGCGACGACCTCACGCACGGACAGGTCGAAGTCGGCGCCCGACTCCTGGACCACCGCCGCGACCGTCCGGGCCAGTTGCCGCACGGGCAGCGACCAGGCGTCCGTGCCGTCGACCCTGACATGGCCGGCGGCGGGGCGCAGGACGCGGTAGACGGTGCGCAGGAGGCTGGACTTGCCGCTGCCGTTGGGGCCGACGAGGCCGATGACTTCGCCGGGGCGGGCGGTCAGGGAGACGTCCTCGACGAGGCGGTGCGCGCCGGCGGTGAGAGTGACGCCGTCGACGACGAGTTCCGTGGCGGTCATGCCCCTCCTTGGTCCGTGGTCCTGCGGGCGTCGCGGCGCATCAGCCACAGGAAGAACGGGCCGCCGCACAGCGCGGTGAGCACGCCGACGGGTATCTCCATCGGCGCGGCGACGACACGTGCTGCGATGTCGGCCCAGATGAGGAAGACGGCGCCGCCTAGGGCGGCCGTCGGCAGGACACGGCGATGGTCGCCGCCGACGGCGAGGCGGACGATGTGCGGCAGCATCAGGCCCACGAAGCCGATCGGTCCGCAGGCCGCGACCAGGATGCCGGTGACGAGGGAGAGCAGGACGAACATGCGGGCACGGAAGCGGGCCACGTCCAGCCCCATCGTGGTCGCGGCCTCCTCACCGGCGAGCAGCAGGTTGAGGTTGCGGGCCTGGACCATGAGGACGGCGATGCCCAGGAGCAGGGCGGCGCCGGGCAGCCACAGGGTGTCCCAGTTGACGCCGCCGAGGCCGCCGAGGGTCCAGGCGAGGACCGCGCGGGCCTCGTTGCCCCGGTCGGTGGTGAGCAGGAGCAGGTCGAGCACGGCGGTGAGTACCGCGGCGATGGCCACGCCGGAAAGGACCAGTCGTGCGGAGGTGATCCGGCCGCCGGTGCGGGCGGTGGCGTAGACGAGCAGCAGTGCCCCGAGCGCCCCCGCGAACGCGGCGGCCGACAGCGACACCGGTCCGAGCAGGGTGACCCCGAAGACGATCACCACGACGGCACCCAGGGACGCCCCGGAGGAGACGCCGAGCAGGTAGGGCTCGGCGAGCGGGTTGCGGATCAGGGCCTGCAGGGCGGTGCCCACCACCGCGAGTCCGGCGCCGGCCACGGCCCCGAGGAGGACACGGGGGGCGCGGACGTCCAGCACGATGGTCTCCCGCGCCCGTGACCACTCCGGCTCCGCCCAGTCGGCGCCCAGTGCGTGCGTCACGATGCCCCACACCTGTCCCGGCGGCACCTGCACCGAGCCGATCGCCAGGCCCGCCGTGGCGGAGACCACCAGCAGGACGGCCAGCACGGCGAGTGTGACCGCGAGACCGGCCGGGCCGGGCCGCCTGTCGTCCCGCGCCCCCGGTTTCACGGCCCGCCCGGCGGCATCGGTGACCGGAGCCGTCACCGGAAGCTCTCGGGGTGGATGCCGCGGGCCAGGTCCTCCACCGCGTAGGCGGACCGCACGCCGACCAGGGTGGCGGTCAGCGGCAGGACGACGAACCGCTTGTTCCTGATGGCGGGCACGTCCTTCAGCGCGGTCTGGGACAGCAGGAACTTCTTCTTCTGCTCGACGCTTCCCGCGCCGGCGTAGTCGTAGATCGCGATGACTTCCGGCTTGCGGTCGAGGACCTGCTCCCAGGAGACGTCACCGAAGACGTCGTCGAGGTCGGCGAAGACGTTCTTGCCGCCGGCCAGCCGGATCAGTTCGGTGCCGAGGCTCTTGCCGCCCGCGGTGAAGGCGGACTTGTCGCCGCTGTCGTAGACGAAGACAGGGACCTCGGGTGCGCCTTCGACGGCGGTGGTGGCCTTGCCGACCCTCGCCCGGAGGTCGGAGACCAGTTCGTCCGCGCGGTCGGGTACGCCGAAGATCCTGCCGGCGGTGCGGACTTCTTCGTAGGTGTCCTTCATCGTCACGCGCTTCTTGCCGCAGTACTCGCGGTTGAGGTGGGTGTCGATGCCGGCGTCGGCGAACGCCTTGCGGGAGCGGCCCTCGTTCTCCGCGAAGGCACTGCCGTAGCCGCCGTAGACGAGATCCGGCTCGGCCTCGAGGACGGTCTCGAAGGACGGTTCCTTCTTCGCCAGTTCGGGGATCGACTCGTAGTCGTTCCTCAGCTCGGGCAGGACGGCGGAGTCGGGGAAGGCGGTGCCGACCATGCGGTCCTTGAGCCCCAGGGAGAGCAGGAGTTCCGCCGGGTGCTGGTGGATGGTGACGACGCGGGCGGGTGCCTTGTCGTACGTCGTCTTCACGCCGCAGTTGTCGATGGTGACGGGGAAGCCGTCGGCCGACGCGGCTGTGGCTTTCGCGTCCTGGGCGGTGTCCTGCGAGGATCCGCAGCCGGCGGTCAGCAGGGCCGCCGACACGGCCACGGCCGCGGCCGTAGCCCGCAGGGCACGGCGTCGGCGGGCAGGGGTGGACAGCGGGGGACGGGACGTGCCGTCGTACACGTGAAGCCTCCTGGGGAGTCCGCGCTCCTCGGAACGGGCCCGCGACAGGCCAGTGTCCTGACTCCCGGATCGACGCTCCCCCTGCCTTCCCGCGCGGCGCGCAGTGGCGTTTCGAAGGGTGCACTCCCCGGTCACAGTGGCGGGACCGTGCCGGATTCGCACCGGCTTCCTGTCTCCCGTCGCGGTGATGACCCGCTGATACTACGGTCTGCCGAGAAGTGGCCAACAGGGCGTGCGGAACCGTCCGAGCGCCCCCGCCGGATCTCACGCCCCGCGTACCGCCCGCACCACCAGCCGCTCGGCGTTCTCGTCGTAGGGGCGGCCATCGAAACCGCCGAAGATCTCCACCGGGCCGAAGCCCGCCTCCTCCACCATCCGCCGCAGCTCGACCGCGCTGTACACGAACCACACCAAAGTGGCGCGTGTCACCCGCTCGCCCCGGACCAGGACCCAGTCGCTGCGCAGCCGCGCCCAGTCGTCCAGCACGGTGTCGGTCTGCACCATCAGGTCCTCGCCCCGCCGCACCACCTTCGGCGGAGTGACCTTGCGGGCCAGCAGCTCCTTGCCGGCCAGGTCCAGGACGAGGGTGCCGCCGGGGGCCAGGCAGGTGTGCATGGTGCGCAGGACACGGGCGTTGTCGGCCGGGTCCTCGAAGTAGCCGAACGAGGTGAACATGTTGAGGACGACGTCGAAGGCGCCCGGTGCCTCGTACGCGCGGGCGTCGGCCCGCACGTACGTGACCTGGACGCCCGCGTCGGCCGACCGCTTGCGTGCCCGGTCCAGCATGGCGGGGCTCAGGTCGACCCCGGTGACGTGGTGGCCGCGGCGGGCGAGCGGAACCGTGAACACACCGGGGCCGCAGCACAGGTCCAGCACCCGGGCCCCGGCGGGGAAGGCCAGCAGGGGAGAGGTGCCGAGCAGTTCCTCGGCCTGCGCGTGGCGCTGCTCGGAGAAGAGGAAGTCGTGGAACTCGGTCCAGAAGTCATCGTCCTGGAACCCGCCCGTCCGTGTCATGCGCTCTCAGTGCTCCTTCGTCGTGGTGGGTGCGGGGGTGAGGGTGTCGCGCCTTGCGGGTGCGCAGTGCCAGGAGCAGCGGCGGCAGCACCAGGCACTGCGCCGCGGCCAGCAGCCAGAACCAGCCCGCGTGCCCGGCGTGTTCGGTGAGTCCGTAGAGTTGCCCGCCCAGTACTCCGCTGGCGCAGGCGCCGAGTCCCGCGGCCAGCCGCTGCCGCCCGAAGACGACGGCGTCCGAGCGCGGGCTGCGGCGCAGGGCCTCCAGGTCGTTCTTCAGGAACAGGACGATGTCGCCCAGGGTGATCAGGGCCCCGCCCGCCAGCAGGGCAGGCCGGGTGCCGATCGCCAGTACCGCGAGCCCGGCCGCCAGGCCCGTGAAGCCGACCGCGAGGGCCGTCGCGTAGGGCATGCGCCGGATCAGGCCGGACGCGAGGGGCTGGACGACGATGACCAGGGTGAAGCAGAGCAGCAGGACCAGGCTGTAGAAGGCGCTGGACGCCCGCTCGACGGCGTACACCGCCAGGAAGTGCTGGAAGTGGAAGTAGAGGTAGAAGGCGAGCGCGTTGGCGGCGAACGGCAGCACCGCCGGCCCGGTGAGCAGACCCCGCCCTCCTGTCTCCGGCCCCCGTTCCCGCTCGCCCTTGGTGTCGGGGAGCCGGGCGTGGCCCGCCGTGACCAGGACGAACAGCGCCGTGACGGCGACGAACAGCCAGCCGGGGGAGGACAGTACGAACGGCCCCGCGATCAGCGGTCCCACCGCCATCCCCGCGTTGAGCGCCGCGTTCCCCGCCGACAGGAAGGCGGGACGGCGTTCGTCGTCCACTCCGTGCACGAGGTACGCCTTGTTGGCCGGCAGGTACAGCGCGGCGCCGCAGCACGTCAGGACGAGCGCCCCGACGGCCAGGGGCGGCCAGCGCAGGGCGAGCAGGAGGCCCACGAATCCGGCCGTGCGGATGATCAGGGCCCACAGCATCGTGCGGCGCAGCCCGATGCGGTCCGCCAGGGCCCCGCCCGCGATCCCTCCGGAGAACTGCACGAGGGACGCCACGGCCAGGACGATGCCGACCGTGCCGAGCCCCATCCCGAGCCGTTCGTGCAGGAACACCGACATGAACGGCAGCACCATGAAGCTGCCGAGCGGGATCAGGAACGAGCTGAGCAGCAGGAAACGCGGCGGGCCGTCGAGCGTGGACAGCGCGGCCCGCAGGCCGGTGCCGCCCGGTGCGTGGTCAGCCACCGGCGTCCCCGGTCCCGGGGAACGGCTCCGTGAGCACCCGTACGGCGTTGGCGGCGGCCACCGCGTGGTGCGTGGCCAGTTCCGCGGTCTCGGCTTCCGCGTAGACGATGCCCGCGTAACCGCGGCTGTCGGCCAGGTGCTCGACGGGGTCGCCGACGGATCTCACCGGGTACCAGGCCGGTGAGCCCGGCATGTCCGCCAGGCGGTCGAGCCCGGCGACGCCGGTGAACACTCCGGGTGCGGCCGGGTAGCCCAGGACGAACGCGACCGCCGGAGCGCCGGGCAGGTCCGCGTCCATGAGGCGGGGACGGCGCCCGAGGGCGGCCTCGATCATCGCCTCGTAGACGTTGACGCCGAGCGCCCGGCACATGCCCTCCCCGATCAGGGCGCCTCCGATCCGGGGGTTGACCTCGACGACCTCCGGCCCGCCGGTGGTCAGGACGAACTCCACGTGCGCGAAGCGGTCGGTGTAGCCGATTGCCGCGAGCACGTCACCGAGCCACCGCTCCAGCACGGCCCGCCGCGCCTCGGGGAAGGCCACGGGGAACGCGGTGATCTCCTCCCGGAAGTACGGCTCCGGTGACATCAGCCTGCTGGAGACGCCCAGCAGCCGGGTCCGGCCGGCCCAGGTGAGGGTCTCGGCGCTGTACACCGGCCCGCTGAAGTACGGCTCGGCGAACAGCCGCCCTTTCAGCTGCCGCCCGGGCGCCTCGGCCAGGGCCGCGTCCAGTTCCGCCTCGTCGCGGACCAGCCAGACGTTCTGACTGCCGGTACCCGCGGTGTCCTTAAGAACGGCGGGCAACCCCACCTCCTTGAGCAGCACGTCCCTCGGTTCCGCCCCGTTCGCCTCCAGGGCGCGCCCGCGCGTCAGGCCGGCGTCGTGCAGCCGGTTGCGCACGGCCGCCTTGTCCCGGGTCAGCCGCAGTACGGCCGGATCGAGGCCGGGCAGGCCGAGGCGGTCGGCGAGTTCGGCGCCGGCCAGGGTCCAGGTGTCGGTGGAGCTGATCAGGCCGCGCAGCCGGGGTGTCCGGCGCAGCAGATCCGTGAGCCCCTCCACGTCGAAGGTGTCGGTGACGACGACATCGAGGGCGTCCGGCGGAAGTCTCTCCAACTCGTAGGCGTAATAGGCGCGGTCGCGGGTGAGCAGGGTGAGCCGTTCGCCGAGTGCGTCGGCGGCGCGCACCAGGTGTCCGAGGCCGAAGGTGAGTGACTCCAGGCAGGCGACGGTCATGCGGCCCGCTCCTTCCAGTCGTCCGGGCAGGCGGTGCGCCGCCACTCCATCCGGGACCAGGGCATGCTCATCTCCTCGGGGGCGGAGACCTCGGCCGGTTTCAGCGCGGCGGGGTCCAGAGCTTCGGTGTGCCGGGCGAAGACGCGTTCGACGTAGCGGTGTCCGGTGTCGGCGCCGATCACCAGGTGCAGCCGGTCGGGATGGCGCCGGGCCTCGTACGTGGCGGTCAGGTATCCGGCTCCGGTGGAGAGTCCGGCGAAGACGGCGTGGTCGCGCAGCAGGGCGACCGTGCCGGACATGGCGTGGGTGAAGTCCAGCCAGTGCACGGCGTCGTAGAGATGGTGGCGGACGTTGTCGAAGACGATCGACGAGCCGATGCCGGCGATGATCGCCTCCGGGTCGTGGTGCTCCTGGCTGCCGAAGGTGACGCTGCCGAAGGGCTGGACGCCGACCAGCCGGACCGAGGGGTCGGTGACGCGCAGGCGCTCCACGAGGCCGCCCGTGGAGGCTCCGGAGCCGACTCCTCCGACGACGGTCAGCGCGGCCCGGGGGAACGCGGCCGTGATCAGGTCGGCGACCTCGTGGTAGCCGAGGTAGTGGACGTCGTCGTGGTACTGGCGCATCCAGTGCCAGTCGGGACGGCCGGCGAGGAGCTCCTTCACCCGCCGCACCCGTAACTCCTGGTCCAGCTTGAGGTTCTTGGAGGGTCTGACCTGTTCCACGGTGGTGCCGAGGATCTCCAGTTGGGCGCGGGTGGTGGTGTCGACGGTGGTGGACGCGACGATGTGGCAGCGCATGCCGTAGCGGTGACAGGCCAGCGCCAGGGCATAGGCGTAGATGCCGCTGGAGCTGTCGATCAGGGTCTGTCCGGGGCGGATCGTGCCGCGCTCCAGCAGGTGGCGGACGGCGGCGAGCGCCGAGTAGATCTTCATCGACTCGAACCGGACCAGGACGAGGCCGTCGGTGAGCCGGACGAGATCGGGGACCTTCAGGGCGTCGGCGATGTGGGGGTGGGTCACCCATAGCCTCCTCGGGCGAAGGAACACTGGTGGCCGAGCGAGTGGAAGAAGGCGGACAGGTCGGACTTCAGGTCGGCGTCGGGGCGGCCGGGGAAGAGATAGCCGATCAGGCAGCCCGTGTGGGCAACGAAGACGCCGTCGGCGCCGAACCGCTCCTGGTGGGCGAGCATGCGGTCGAACACCGCCTTGGGCAGCACCCGTTGGGACAAGGCGGCGCTGGTGGTGGCCGCCCGTGCGACGGCGGCCGGATCGCCGGAGGCGAAACCCTTCAGCAAGTCGGTCAGGCACCGTTGGTACTCCTCCCCGTGCCGCCGGTAGTGCGCCAGCAGCAGGTCGGTGACGGCGGCGGTGTCCACCGTCCCGGGCTCGGTGACGTACGCGGTGTGGAAGCCGATGTCCGTGCCCAGACGCCGCACCACCCGGTGCCGGCCGCTGAGGTACAGCGCGAACTCGTCGAGGAAGACGCTGTCGGCGCGCTCGATCGCCGCGAGGACGCCGAGGACCAGGTCCGCGTCGTACGGCAGGGCGAAGAGCCTAAACAGGCAGCGCAGGGCCGCCACGATGTCGGCGGTCGAACTCGCCATCCCCACGCCCGTCCGCAGATCGGAGTGGGCGCTCCAACGGCCCGGTGGCAGCGTGAGGCCGAAGTGCTTCAGGAAGAGCCGGGCCGCGAGCGCGGCCTTCTCCCCGAGCGGCGGCGGGTCCGGCGGATCCGTCCCGTGGGTGAAGTGCACCCAGGAGTGGCGGTCCACCGGGAACGACACGACGGCGATGTCGGGATCGGGGCCTGCCCGCAGCGGTCCCTGGTACAGCTCACCCAGGGTGCCGTGGCAGACACCGGAGACGGTACGGCCCGTCACGAACCCCTCCTCCTGTCCGCGTCCTGGAATGCGACCGGGGAGAAGGCACCGTGCGGGGGCGTGCCCCGCGGGTATCCCGTCCGTACCGCCGACCCAGTCCTCGAGGTCACCGTGCACAGCCCGCACAGCACGTACGGGCGCAGTGGGCAGGTCTTCGGACTCGTGGGCTCGCTCACCGGGGACACCGGTCACCGGCGGGCACCTACCGGCCGTCGCTTCCCGGACCCCAACCGACTCGGGCCCAGTGCTGTTGACGGCTTTCGTTCCCACTCACCGCTGCGGGACAGTCCCGGATTCCCACCGGGTTCCCTCTTGCGTCGTGCCACCTGACCCGGACGGGCAGGAGGCTCGAACCGACTGCGGACATCAGCGTAGGCTGGCTCACGCCGCCGCGGCAGAGGGCGCAGCGTCAGTTGTCCGGATGCGATCGGTCGCGTGGCGCGTCGGGCCCGGCGGCACCCCGTCCGCTCCGGACGGCGGTCTGGCCGAATGCGCCCCTCCGTCTCTCCGGCAACCCCCGCCACACTGGTACGTCGACGTGACCCGCTCCTCCCTTCGGAGGATCACGCCGGGAAGGACCAGGATGCTGCCGGAGACGACCCCGGAGGACGACGACTCGACGGCCCCGCCGCCCACCCGTGACAAGCGTCCACCCGAACGCGTCGACCTGCGCGCCGACCTGCGCGCCGCGCTCCCCGACGCGGGCGCCGCCGTCCTGGTCACGGTCGGGGTCTTCGGGTTCCTGTACGCCCGCATGCAGTCGGGTGACTCGGTGACGGTCGCGGTCATGCCGTTCATGGACGACGCGGGCACGTACTGGATGTACCTGCTCAGCCAGGCGTTCGGCTGGTCGGGCCTGCTGTGGGCCTGGGGCACGGTCATGCTCGGTCTGCTGCTTTCGGGGCCACGCCCCGTCCGGCTGCCGGTGTCCCGGCAGGTGCTGGAACGCTGGCACCGCACCACGAGCCTCACCACGATGGCCCTGATGTTCGCGCACGCGCTGATGTTCGCTGCCGAACTCGTTCGCTACGAGGGGCAGTTGTCGTGGGCCGAGCGGTTGTGGGCGGGGTTCGCCGACACGTTCGTGCCCGGCTGGTACGACTCCGGCACCGGCCGGATCGCCATCCCGCTGGGGCAGGGCGCTCTGTATCTGGCCATCCCCCTGGGCCTGTTGTTCTACGTCCGGCACCGCATCGGTGCCAACACCTGGCGCCGGCTGCACCGCTTCGTCGTCGTCGTGTACGTGCTGAGCGTGTGGCACACCCTGCTGTACGGCACCAACGTCTGGTACGGCGAGTGGCCGCGCACCGTGCTGTGGCTGCTGCAACTCCCCGTCGCGGCGCTGCTGATGGCCCGACTGCTGCGTCCCGCCCGGCGCGCCGAGCGACTGGGCGCACCTCGGCGCGGGGGCGTGACATGGCCGGGCTGGACGGTCCGGGCCGTCGGCCGGGTGGCCGCGGGCGCCGTCGTGGTGGGCCTCGTCCTCGTGGTGGCGTCCGGCCGCGACGGTGGCCGGGAACGCCCGGCCGAGCCGCCCGCGACGAGTCCGCACGCGCACGAGCCCGAGTGATCCACGGCCGCACATCCGGGAGCGGCGGGGAACCCCGGGGCGAATCTCCCGGAGAGGTACCGTGACGGCTTGGTCGAGGCGGGACGAGAGGGCGTCCGGCGCCGAGGTGCCTGTCGCATCGCCGTCTGCCTGGACGGCTCAGAGCGGTAGCGGGACGAGTCCGCGGGCAGGGTGGCGAGGGCCGAGGAAGACGATGACGGCCTTGCCGTCGGGGCACGGGTGGGTGGCCTGGGGCCAGCCCTGCCGATGGTAGAAGGCCATGGCCCAGGGCGCCTGGGCGGAGGTGAGCAGCCAGGAGCGGCCCCCCTGGGCACCCCTGGGTGACCGCGTCCAGCAGCCTTCCGGCGAGCCCCCTGCCGTGCGCGCGGGGCCGCACGGCGAGTTCGTCCACCTCGAAGGCGCCGCACAGCCAGTCCTCGGCCCGCCTGGAGCCGAGGCCCGCGGCGGCCTGCGGAGAGCAGCGGTCCGTGGGGAAGGGCGAGGGCGTTGTCCACCCGCCGGCGAAGCCCAGGAGTGCTTCCCGGGCGTGATCGTTGCTGTTGTACGCACGGTGTCAGCGTCCCGTTCCCGCCCCCAGACGTGCCGTTGTCTCCATGAGCGAGACGGTGAAGGGGTGGCTCGGCTCGGTGAGGACGCGCCGGGCCGGGCCCTGTTCGACGAGTTCGCCGGCGTCCAGGACGGCGATGCGGTGGGCCAGGACCGCGGTGTCCAGGTCGTGGGTGATCAGGATCAGGGACAGGTCGTCGCGGTCGCGGAGCAGTGCGGTGAGGGTGTCCAGGATGCCGCGGCGGGTGACCGTGTCCAGGCCGGAGGTGATCTCGTCGCAGATGAGGACGCGGGGCCGGGCGAGGAGGGCGCGGGCGAGGGCGGCCCGTTGGAGTTCGCCGCCGGACAGTTGCCCGGGGCGTCGGTGCACCAGGTCCGGTGGGAGGCCGAGCCGGGTGAGGGTGGCCAGGGCCTCGGTCTCGGCTGAGTGGTGGTCCGCGCCGCGCAGCCGGATCGCGGTGCGGGCGACCTGGTGCAGCACGGGGCGGTGCTCGTCGAACGCGGCGCGGGCGTCCTGGAACACGTACTGCACGGCGGCCAGTTGGGCGCGGCTGCGGTCGCGCAGGCTGCGCGGCAGGGTGATGTCGTCGAGGAGGATGCGTCCGTCGTGGTCGCGGTGGAGTCCGGCCAGGCAGCGGGCGAGGGTGGTCTTGCCGCTGCCGGATCGGCCGACGACGGCCAGGCATTCGCCGGGGTGCAGGTCGAGTTCGGGGGTGCGCAGTACCACGGTCCTGCCGCGCGCCCCGTCGTGGTGGCGGGCGGTGAGGTCGCGTATGCGCAGGACGGGCTCTGCGGGTGCGTAGTCGGCCGTGGTGTCGGACTCGGTGAACGATGGCTGCTGGTCGAGCAGTTCGCGGGTCCATTCATGCCGGGGGGCGAGCCACAGGCGCTGCGCCGGGCCCGACTCCACCACTCGGCCGGCCCGCATGACGAGAACGTCGTCGGCGAGGGCTCGTACGACGTCGAGGTCGTGGCTGAGCAGGACTACGGCGATACCGCGGGCCGCGACGGCGGCCAGCTGGTCGACGATGCGGCTCTTGGTCAGGGCGTCCTGGCCGGTGGTGGGTTCGTCCGCGACGATGACGCGGGCGCCGAGCAGGAGTGCCTGGGCGAGGACGACGCGTTGCTGCTGGCCTCCGGAGAGCTGGTGCGGGTAGCGGCGCAGCAGTGCCTCGGCGTCTTGGAGCTGGGCCTCGGCGAGGGCATGCAGGACGCGTTCACGGGCGGCTGCTCGACGCCGGCCGCGGGGCAGGTGGCGTATCTGGGCGCGGGCGATGTCGGTGAGGAGGGCGGTGATGCGGCGGGCGGGGTTGAGGACGGCCGCCGGGTGCTGGGGGATGTAGCCGACCTGGCCGTCGGCCGCCAGGCGTACGTCGCCGGTGACGCGGGCGCCGGGCGGGTACTCGCCGAGCAGGGCCAGGCCGGTGGTGGTCTTGCCGCTGCCGGAGGCGCCGACCAGGGCGGTGACCTTGCCGGGCAGGGCCTGGAGGCTGACTCCGTCGACGATCGCGTGGCCGTCGATCTCGACGCGCAGGCCGCGGATCTCGGCCACGGGCTCGGTGGTGGTGTCGTACTCGTGGCTCACGGGCGTGCTTCCTTCTCAGGCCGGCGCCGGAGCGTCACGGTTCGGGCGAGGGCGTCTCGCCTGCCGCTCTTGTCCAGCGCGGCGTCGAACAGGAGGTTGGTGCCCATCGTCAGGGCGACGATCAGCAGCGCGGGGACGACCACGGCCCACGGCTGGACGAACAGGCCGGTGCGGCCCTGGTCCACCATCACCGCCCAGTCGGCGGCGTCCGGTGCGACACCGACGCCGAGGAACGCGGCCGTGGCGACCAGGTAGAGCACGCCGGTCAGCCGGGTGCCGGCGTCTGCGGCCAGGGTGCGCAGCATGGAACGGCCGACGTAGCCGACGGCCATGCGCCACCACGTCTCGCCCTGCATGCGCAGTGCCTCGACCGCGGGACGGGCGGCCACCTCCGCGGCGGCGGCGCGCACGATGCGGGCCGCGTCGGGCACGTTGACCAGCGCCACCAGGAAGGCCAGGCCGACGGTGCCGGGGGAGAACACCGTGGCGGCCAGCAGGATCAGCAGCAGCGACGGGACGGCGAGCAGCACGTCCAGCGGACGCATCAGCAGCTCCTCCAGCCGGCGGTGGTGGGTGAGTGCGCTGACCAGGCCGACCGGGAGGGCGACCAGGTAGGACAGGGCGGTGGCGGCGAGGGCGGTCAGCACGACCGGGCGGCCGCCGTGCAGCACCTGCCGCCACACGTCGCGGCCGACGAAGTCGGTGCCGAGCCAGTGGCCGTCGCCGAGGGTGAAGGACGCGGAGCGCGGGCCGGGATCACCGGCGAAAAGGGGGCCCAGGAGGGCGAGGACAAGGGGTACGGCGATGACGGTCACGCCGAGGGCGAAGCGGCCCGTACGCGGGTTCCTCACGCGGCCACCCCCGCCCGGGGCGCGAGGCGGTGGGCGACGAGGTCGGCGCCGAGGTTGAGGACGACGGTGAGCACGCCGAAGACGACGGCGAGGCCCTGGACGACGGGTATGTCGCGTTCGGCGACGGCGCCCAGCAGGACGGTGCCGAGTCCGGGGATCACGTAGAGGGCCTCCACGACGATGACGCCGGACAGCAGCCAGTCGATGGTGCGGGCGAGTTGCTGGGCGGCGGGGGCGAGGGCGTTCGGCAGGGCGTGGGTGTAGCGGACGCGGGCGCCGGAGATGCCGTAGCGGCGGGCCTGTGCCGCGTACGGGGAGGCGAGCGCGTCGATCATGCCGGCGCGCACCAGGCGGGACAGGGAGCAGACCGGGCGGGCGAGCAGGACCAGCACCGGCAGGACGAGAGCGGCCGGGTGGCCGAGCAGGTCGGTGCCGTAGCCCACCGCCGTCGGCGGCAGCCAGCCGAGCTTCAGGGCGAGGACGGTCACCAGCAGCACGCCGAGGGCGAACTCGGGGACGGCGTACACGGCGAGCGTCGCGGAACTGATCAGCCGGTCGACGAGACCTCCCTCGTGGCGGGCGGCCAGTACGCCCAGACCGAACCCGGCCGGGACGAGCAGAGCGATGGTGAGTGCGGCCAGCAGCAGGGTGGGGCCGAAGCCGTCGGCGATGTACTGGCTGACGGGCCGTCCGGAGGTCAGGGAGGTGCCGAGGTCGCCGTGGAGCAGCCCGGTCGCCCAGTCGGCCAGCCGTTCGTACGCGGGCCGGTCCAGGTGCATGGCCTCGCGAATGGCCTCGATGCGTGCCGGGTCGGGCTGGTCGCCGGCGAGGGCGACCGCGGCGTCGCCCGGCAGCGCCTCGGTGAGCGCGAAGACCAGCAGCACGACGGCCACGGTCTGCACGGCGCCGAGGAGCAGCCGCCGGGCGACGAAGGAACGCAGTCCGCTCACGCGAGCCAGACCTTGTCGAAGCGGGCCCAGTCGAGCGTGTTGGCGGGTGCCTTGTTCTCAACCCCCTTCACGGTCTTGGCCGTTCCGATGATCCAGTCGGCGAAGCCCCAGATGAGGAAGCCGCCCTCGGCGTACAGGCGGCGCTGCATGCGCTCGTAGACGGCGGTCCGTTCGGTCTTGTCGCGGGTGGACTGCGCCTGCTGGTAGAGGGCGTCGAAGTCCTTGTGCTGCCACTTGGTGGCGTTGGTGGTGGAGTCGGTGAGCAGGCGCTGGGAGATGTGGGCCTCGATGGGCATGGCGCCGGAGCGGTAGCAGGACAGGGTGCCGCCGTCGAGGATGTCGCTCCAGTAGGAGTCCTTGCTGCCCACCTTCACGTCGATCGTGACGCCGGCCTTCTTCGCCTGGTCACGGAAGATGCTGGCGGATTCCGTGAACCCGGCGGCGACAGGCGAGGTGTCGAGGGTGACCCTCAGATTCTCGGCGCCGGCCCGCTTCAGCAGGGCGCGCGCCTTGTCGAGGTCCTGCTCGCGCTGAGGCAGGCCGGCGGCGTAGTACTCGTAGCCCTTGCCGAACAGGTCGTTGCCGATCACACCCGCGCCGGACAGGGCACCGTCGACGAGTTCCTGGCGGTCGGCGATGAGGAAGAACGCCTGGCGCACCCGCTTGTCGTCGAAGGGGGCACGGTCGGTCTTCATGCAGAACGCCTGCATGGCGCTGTTACGGAGCCGCACGATCTCGATCTGCCCCTTGCCCTCATGGGCGCGTGCGGTGGTGGGGTTGAGCTCGTGGGCGTACTCGACCTGTCCGCCGAGCAGGGCGTTGACGCGGGCCGACTCCTCGTTGGCGACGACGAACTCGATCTCGTCGAGGAGCGGGGCGCCTTCCCAGTGGTCGTCGTAGCGGCGGAAGACGGCCGAGCGGCCGGGGGCGAAGGAGACGAACCGGAACGGGCCGGAGCCGATGGGCTTCTTGTCGAACTCGGTGGCGTTCTCGGGGACGATGTACGCGCCGAACGCGGCCAGGACGCTGGGGAACTCGGCGGTCGGCCGCTTGAGCACGAACTCGATCGACCGCTCGCCGGTGGCCCGGCTGGCGTCGAGGTCGATCGGCTCCAGGGACGCCTTGGCGCGGAACGCCTGCTTGGGGTCGGCGATGCGGCGGTAGCTGTAGAGGACGTCCTTGGCGGTGACGGGTCTGCCGTCGTGGAAGGTGGCCTCGCGCAGGGTGACCTGCCAGCGGTCCAGGGTCTTGTTCGGCTCCCACTTGGTGGCGAGGCGGGGCTGGGCGGAGAGGTCGGCACCGTAGTCGGCGAGCTTGTCGAAGAGGGCCTTGGCGCGGGCGGCGTCGGCGAAGAGGCTGGCCAGGTGCGGGTCGAGGGTCTCGCTGGCACCCCCTCCGGCGAAGGCGGCGCGCAGGCGCCCACCCCGCTTGGGAGTGCCGTCGCCCTTGCCCTCGCCGCGGTCGGTGGAGCCGGAGCCGCCGCATCCGGCGAGGGCGAGTGTGCCGAGCGAGGCGGCGCCCGTGGCGGCGAGGAAGCCGCGGCGGCGCAGGCCGGGGAAGCGGTCGGGCGCGGGGCTGTGGTGGATGGGTTCGTTGTGCATGCGGGTTTTCCTCGCGGTGTTGTTGGACGTGGGGGGCGTCATGGGGTGGCGGGCGCGGTGAGGCGGGCGACCACGTGCAGTCGGTCGGCGTCCGCCGTCTCGCCCGGTAGCAGGCCCTCGTGCCAGGGCGGCTCGGTGCGGGGGCCTGGTCCGTCGTGGAGTTCGAGGACCTCGAAGCCGTGTTCGGAAAGGAGGTGGCGCAGTTCCTGCGGGAACAGCAGCCGCCAGGCGGAGCGCTGCTCGACGGGCTCCGATCCGTCGTCCGCGGACCACACCCGCCTCCGGCGCAGGAGTTGGGCCGTACGGTCCACGGTGAGCGTCGTGGTGGAGCGGTAGGCGGTGCCCTGCCAGGTGAACGCGTTGACCCTGGGGGTGTCGAGCAGGTCCGTACGGCCCAGGAAATAGGCGCCGTTGCGCATCTCGGCAACCAGCAGCCCGCCCGGCGTGAGCGCGTGCCGGCAGGAGGCGAGGAAGCCGTCGAGCTGGTCGTTGGTGTGGCAGTACAGCAGGGCGCTGTCCAGGCACACGACGGCGTCGAACACGCCCTGGCCCAGGTCGAAGTCGTGCAGGTCGGCGCGGACGTAGCCGGGTCCGCGGTGGTGGTTTCGGGCGTGGGCGAGCATGGTCTCGGAGAGGTCGGCGCCGGTGACGGTCCGGCCGGCGGAGTGCAGGTGGGCGGCATCACGGCCGGTGCCGCAGCCCATGTCCAGGACGCGTGGGCCCGCGCTGTGCCGTTGCAGGCAGTCCTCGGTCCAGCGTCCGGCGAGCCGGTCGGGGTCGGGGAAGCGGGCCTCGTACAGCCCGGGGTTGTCGGTGAGCAGGTTGCGCATGTCCTGCGGGGTGGTCGCACGGGTCATGGTGGCCCCTCCTCAGACCGTCGCCGCTGCGGCGGGCTTCGGCGCCTCCGGCAGCGAGCCGAGCCGGTGCAGCCAGGCCACGCCGAGCGCGGAGGCGAGCCCGAACAGGGCGCAGCACACCCAGGGCAGCCAGGCCGCGTCGCCCCGCCCGCCGGTGTCCATGGCCCAGCCGACGACGGTGTTGCCGACGGCGGCGGCGATACCGGAGACGACGTAGAAGATCCCGTAGTAGGTGCCGGTCAGCTCGGGCCGGCCGAAGCCGGGGATGAGCTCCATGACGAACGGCTGGGCGATCATCACGCCGAGGTAGAGCAGCAGGGCACCGGCCAGGACGGGCAGGGAGCGCAGCGCGGTGTCCACCACGCCGTCCGCGCCGCCGGGGCCGTCGGCCACCAGGGCGGGCGGCAGGAACGCCAGCGCCATGAGACCGAGCCCGGTGGAGATCCAGCGGGCTCTGTTCCCGCGCTCCTTGAGGGCGCGTGTGATGCGCAGCTGCAGGGCGAGGTTGGTCAGGGTGCCCACCAGGAAGACGAGCCCTGCGGCGCCCTCCCAGCCGGTGGCGTGCCGGGCCCCGTCGGGCAGCAGCAGGTAGAGCTGGTTCTCCAGGGTGAACATGCCGACCATGGCGAGCGCGAAGGCGAGGAAGGCGCGGTTGCCGAGGACCTCACGCCAGTCCGCGAGCACCGTGCCCTTGCTCGGTTCCACTTGTCGGGCGGGCAGCACGAGGGCCTGGGCGACGGTGAGGAGAGCGAAGATCCCGGCGGCGGTGAGCGCGGACGTACGGAAGTCCACCAGCAGCAGCGCACTGCCCAGCAGCGGGCCGATCAGCGCACCGCTGGTGGCGAACACGTTGAACAAGGCGAACGCCTCGGCCTTCCGGTCAGCCGCCTCCTGGGCGATGTAGGCGCGCACGGCGGGGTTGAACAGGGCGCCCGCGAGGCCACTGAGCACGGACGCGGCGAGCAGCACGGCCAGGTTGTCGCCGAGCGCGAACAGCGCGAACCCGAAGGTGCGCAGGGCACAGCCGGCGATGATGACGCCCCGCGCGCCGAGCCGGTCGGCGGCGGAGCCGCCGATGATGAACAGGCCCTGCTGGCTGAGGTTGCGGATACCGAGCACGACGCCGACGACGGCGGCCGACATGCCGAGGTTCTCGGTGAGGTGGGTGGCGAGGTAGGGGATGAGGAGGTAGAAGCCGGTGTTGACGCCGAGCTGGTTGACCAGCAGGAGCCGAACGGCGAGCGGGAAGCGCCGCATCTCATGCCACGTCTTCACGGCTCACCTCCCGCGGCTCGACTCCCAGGCCGGGGGCGCCACTTGCCCGTACGCAGCCGTCGGCCCCGCCGATCCCGGTCCACGGGTCGTGCGCGAGCAGCAGGTGTCCGTCGAGGTCGGCCCAGCGGGCGCGGTCGGCGAGGTGGACAGCGGGGGCGAGGCCGAGGCTGCTGGCGGTCAGGCAGCCGAGCATCAGCTCCGTGCCGCTGCCCTCGATGGCCTCGGCGATGCGCAGGGCCGCGTGCACCCCGCCGCACTTGGCGAGCTTGACGTTGACGCCCTGGACGCGTCCGGCCAGTCGGCGGACGTCCTCAAGGGTCACGGCGTCCTCGTCGGCGATCACGGGCAGCGGCGAGCGCTCGGCGAGGACACCCAGCGCCTCGGGGTCGCCGGGCGCGAGGGGCTGTTCGACGGCCTCCACGCCGAGGCCGGCGAACCGGGGCAGCAGGGCCTCGGCCTGCTGCATGGTCCAGGCGCCGTTGGGGTCGAGCAGCAGCCGGACCCGGGGCGCGGCGTCGCGGATGACGCGTACGCGCTCCACGTCCTCCTCCGGATCGGGTGCGCCCGCCTTGACCTTGATGATCGCGAAGCCGCTCGCGGCGAGGCGGCGGGCCTCGGCCGCCGCGTGGGTGGGGGAGGTGATGCCGATGGTGCGGGCGGTGGCGGCGACCGGCGGTTCCACGGCTCCGAGGAGCCGGTGGACAGGGCTGCCCGCGCGCTTGCCGACGAGGTCGAGGAGCGCGGCCTCGACGGCGGCGGTCACGGCCGGGGGCGTACCGGCACCGGCCAACTCGCCCGCCCGCAGGGCCTCCAGAGCGCTCTCCGGGCCGGGGAAGCGGACGAGGTCCGTCCGCACGGCCGCAAGGAGCCGTTCCAGGGTTTCGGCGTCGAGACCGTAATAGACGCTGGTGACCGCCTCGCCGTGACCGCTGACCCCGTCGTGTTCGACGGCCAGCCACACGGCGTCGCGGGCGGACATGGTGGAGCGGGAGATGCGCAGCGGCTCGGCGAGGTCGAGACGTACGGTGCGCAGGCTGGCCTTCACGGGTTCCTTTCCGAAGGGGTGAGGTCCTTGAGCGGGTCGGTGACGCGGGCGCACCGCACCCAGCCCGTGGCCTCGGCCGCACGCGGGTGCGGGATCTCGACGGGCCGGGTGGCAGCGGCGGACGGGTCGAGGCCGTGAGCGGCGGCGAAGTCGTCGTCGTAGACCGTGCCGAGATAGCGGTGCGGGCCGTCGGGGAAGACGGTGGCGACCACCGCGCCCGGGTGGACACGGGCCGCCCAGGCGGCGACACGGGCGACCGCCCCGGTGCTCCAGCCGCCGCTGACGAAGCTGCCGCGTGCGAGACGGCGGCAGCTGTCCACGGCCTCGGCCGGACCGACCCAGTGGACCTCGTCGAAGGCGTCGTAGGCGACGTTGCGCGGATGGATGCTGCTCCCCAGACCGCGCATCAGCCGGGGCCGGGCGGACTGGCCGAAGATGGTCGAGCCGGTGGCGTCGACGCCGATCAGCCGTAGCGCGGGCCAGTGCCGCCGCAGCGGGCCGATGATCCCGGCACTGTGGCCGCCGGTGCCGACGCTGCACACCAGGACGTCCAAGTGGTCCAGCCGGCCGGCGAGTTCGGCGGCGAGTGAGGCGTAACCAGCGATGTTGTCGGGGTTGTTGTACTGGTCGGGCCAGTAGGCGTCGGGCAGCAGAGCGAGCAGCTCGCGCAGCCGGGCGAGCCGCGCGGCCTGCCAGCCGCCCTGCGGCTCCGGGCGGTCGACCAGCTCCAGCCGCACCCCATGGGCGCGTAGCAACTGCCTCATGGACGGCTCCAGTTCGCTGTCACCCACCAGCACGACGGGATGGCCGAGGGCCTGTCCGGCGAAGGCGAGCCCGATGCCGAGGGTGCCGGAGGTGGACTCCACCACCGGGGCGCCGGGGCGCAGTTCACCGCGCTCACGGGCACCGAGGAGCATCGACACGGCGGCCCGCGCCTTCATGCCGCCCGCCGCGAGCCCTTCGAGCTTGGCCCAGAAACCGGGATGAGGTCCCGGCAGACCGGCGGTGATGCGGACCAGGGGAGTGCGGCCGAGGAGGGTGAGCAGCTCCGGCCGGGCGGTCGGCCGGACGGCGGTCGTCGTCACCGGGCGCCTCCCCCGGTACGGCCGGCCCGGTAGCGGTGGACGGTGCCGGGGCCGCCGTCCAGCCAGAAGAAGGGATACGGCTCCGCGCACACCGCGCTCACCCCGTGGCCCAGGAAGCGGGGCAGCACGGCACTGCCGGTCTGGGCGAACATCACCAGCTGCTTGCCGTGCCGAGCCGCGTGCTCCCGCAGCGGCTCGAAGGTGCCGTTGCCCAGCGTCATCCCGGACACGAGCAGCGCGTCGCAGCGCCCGGCCTCGGCGAGCGCGTCGGTGACGACCGGCTCGCCCCACTCCGTCACCCCGCCCTTGAGGTCGCAGGCGACGTAGTCGATCCCGAGCGAACGCAGCTCCTCCAGCAGGGAGTTGACCACGCCGACCACGAGCACGGTCGCACCCGGCGGCAGGTCCAGCAGCTCGACGACCGCCCTGGCCCTCGCCCGGGACTTCTCCAGCGACGTCCCGGCGGGCAGCGGGACGGAGTCCGCCCCGCACACCGGGGTGTGCGGGGTGACGTGCATCAGGTAGGCGTCGAGCGCGGCCACCCGCACCGGCAGCAGCGGATGCTCCAGCAGCCGGGCCACGTCGGCGCCGGCACAGTCCTCCACCGCGCTGTCCGGCAACGCACCCGGCTCGACCGCACAACTGCCGACGGCCTCGGCGAGGCGCAGACTGAGGACCTCGTTGCGGTAGCCGGTGCCGCGACCGTCGTGCCGCACGGCCTGCCGCGTGGTGAAGGCGACGGCGATGCGCAGGCCGGCCGGGTCCGGGCCGAGTTCACCGGCCCGGGCACGGGTCACGAGTTCGCCGTACGACGTGACGCGCGTGGCGGATATGGCGGAGGTCATCGGATCACCAGTCCGGAGCGCACCTCGGCGAGCAGGGCCTCGACCCGGTCGCGGGCGCCGACGCCGTCCGGGTCACCTGCCATGACGTGCCCGAGGTATTCGTTGTTGCTGCCCGCCGCCTTCACCTGCCGGCCGGGCTCGGCGAGCTGTACCTCCAGCACACCTGACGCGTCCCGCAACCGGCTGCCGTCCAGCGCTTCCAGCGTGCCCGCGGACTCCGGGACCAGGAAGCCGATGGCCGCGCTGCGCAGCCCGGTATCGCTGCGCCGTAGGTCGGGCTCGCGGCCGAGAGAGACCTCCACGAAGGCGGCGGCCAGGTCGATGCCGGTCACGTGGCGGACCAGCTCGGTGATGCGGTTCCCCGCGGGCCGCGGGTTGACCTCGACCACGCGTGGACCGGCGGAGGTCAGCTTGATCTCGGTGTGTGCCACGACTCCGTCCACCAGCCCGAGCGCCTTGAGCGCACCCAGCGCCGTCTGCTCGGCGGCCTCGGTATCGGCTCCCGTCAGCGCGGCGGGGAACATGTGTCCGGTCTCGATGAACGCGGGCGCCCCGCCGACGCTCTTGTCGGTCACCCCGACCACATGGACCGCACCCGCGTGCGACACCGTCTCGACGCTCACCTCGGGACCGTCCAGCAGCTCCTCCAGCAGCACCGCGGGTGCCCGCCGCTGCCCGCGCGCGTTGACCGGGAAGTCGGCCAGCGCCCGAACCGCAGCGGCAAGTTGAGACTCGTCGTCGACGCGCCGCACATACATGCCCGCGCACAGGTCGACCGGCTTGACGACCAGCGGATAGCCGATCTCCCGCGCGGCGCGCGCGATGTCGGCCCACTCCTCGTGCACGGCGAAGCGCGGCCCCGGCAGTCCCGCGTCGGCGAGGACGCGACGGGTGGCGTCCTTGCGGCAGGCGTTCTCCACCGCCTCGGCGCTCGGGCCCGGCAGTCCCAGCCGGTCGGCGATCCGCGCCACTGTCGACAGGTAGTAGTCGCAGGACGTGATCACCCCGTCGAAGCCGAGCACCGTGTGCAACCGTTCGACCTCCGGCAGCAGAGCATCGGTGTCGTTGGTGTCGACCGTGATCACGTTGCGCGCACCGAGCAGTGGGTGCGCCGTGCCCTCGGGAGCCGAACGCAGGTAGTGGTGCAGGTCGCGGGTGAGGAACGTGAACTGGTGCCCGCCCTCCCGTATCGCCAGTGGCAGCAGCCTGCTCATGGATCCGACCCAGCTCTCGACCACCAGTAGATGAGCCACAGCTCCCCTTTTCCCTTTTCAGGCCGTGCGGTTCAGACGTCAGGGCAGGCCGACGGTGCCTCCGCGAGGAGGCTCGTCGGGCTTTGCCCTGAGCACGTTATCGATAATCATTTTCATTGTCATGTGTCTGAGCGGAAGAACTTGGAGACACCGCGTGAAGTCGTCCGTACCGCGCGTGGCGGCTCGCGTGCGACGTGGTCGACGACCGAGTGGCGGGTGGCCGAGGTGCCGCCGTGCATGTCCATGAAGCGGCCGGTGGCGCCATGGAGTGTTGTCGACGTTTTTGAAAATTGTTTTCATCTGGCTAGGGTGGCGGAATCCGGGCGCCGGTGCACGGGTCCCGCCCTCGACGCCGTCGTGTGCCCGGCCCATGCCGGACAGGGAGGAAATCCTCAGTGACCCAGACCGCGCACCACGAGTACACCGTGCGTCCCGCGACACCGGCCGATGTCGACGGCGCGCGCCGCGTCATGCTCGACACCTTCTACCGGGAGTTCGGCTACGGATACGTACCCCAGTGGCACCGCGACACGGTGGACATCAAGGGCACGTATCTCGACGCCCCGAGACATCTGCTGCTGGTGGCCGTCCATCAGGGTGAGGTGGTCGCCACGACCGGCGTTCGGTCCGGCGGTCCCGCCCATCCGCCGCACCCGCGATGGCTGGCCGAACGCTACTCGGAGGACACCACCGCCCAACTGGTCCGCGTCTACGTGCGACCCGAACACCGACGCAGGGGGCTCGCCCGCGCGTTGGTCAACGCGGCCTGCGACTTCATCGCGGAAACACCCGGCTACGAGTGCACCTACCTCCACACCAACGTCGACATCGAGGGTACGGAACCCTTCTGGCGGAGCCTGGCCGAGGAAGTCTTCGACGCCCGCACCACCGGCGAACACGGACCGGGTGTCGCCACAGTGCACTTCGAGATCCCGATGTGACGGCACTGGCTGGAAGCGCCGCCTGGAAGGGTGTCGTGGCTGGCGTGCGGGCCGGGTGACGGAAACTGGGGAAGACGACGATGCCCTTGAGGCCCGCGCGCTCGCCCGGGACGCGGCGATCGTCGGACTCCTGGACATCGAGGCCGGTGCGAAGGTCTGCCTGATCGGGGTGGTCAACCCAGTTCAGCGCGGAGCCCACGACCCTGTACCGCCACCGGGCGGCGGCCGACGCGTGACGGATGCCCCCGGCCGGTGGCACCCGGCCCGGGCCCGCACCGCACCACCGGTGACGGGGGGCCGAGGCGGCCCTCGGTTAGGGACGGACGGTCTGCCCCTGCGGCGGGCGTCGACGCCTCAACGCTCCTCGTAGGGGTCCGCCGGCTCGGCGATCGGCCGGACCTTCGTGGCGTCCAGCACCGGAGGCCACGCAGCCGCCGAGCCGAGCCGGCCCCTGGGGTGCCAGACGCCGGTCACCATCACCCAGGTGTCTGCCTCCGGCGCCCGTACGCCACGGATCTCCGCCTTGACCGCCGTCGCGTCGGCCGCGCAGCACGCCACCCGCAGCCGGGTCACGTACCAGGTGCCGTCGTCGTCGCGGGTGACGAAACCGATGAGGCGCACGGTGCGGTCGCGCAGCGAGTATCCGCTGTCGTACGCGGCCCGGGAGCCGAACTCGGCCAGGCTCAGCTCCACCGGGTCGCCTGCGGGCAGTGCGGGGAACGTGCCGACGAACTCCTCGGCACGCCTGGCCTCTTCCCGTTCCGCACTGTAGGAACCCAGCGCCGGGGGAGGGAAGCAGAGCAGGGCGACGGCAGGCAGGGAGAGCAGCCAGGCGACACGAGGAGCGCCGGTGTGGGTGTGACCGTGGCCCCGCTGACCGTGCCCGTCGGCGCCGGCGAAGTCCTCCTGCGCCGCTCGCGCGGTCAGGGCGCCCCGTACCAGACCGAGCAGCGCCAGCAGCGCACCGGAGGCGATCAAGTAGGGCCGCAGCCCGGCCTGTACGTAGCGGAGGTAGAGGTCGCTGAAGAGCGAGACGCGCAGTACCGCGGCGCCGACGAGCAGCAACAGCGCGGCGGAACCGTACTTTCTCACAGCAGCCACCACCCCACCAGGACACTGCCCGTCACCGCGGCCACCCAGGTGACGGACGAGAACCGGAGGGCGAAGCCCCGCCCGAACGTGCCCGCCTGGAGGGCGAAGAGCTTCAAGTCGACCATCGGCCCCACCACCATGAACGCCAACTGGGCCACCGGCCCGAACCCGCTCAGCGACGCCGCCACGAAGGCGTCCGCCTCGCTGCACACGCACAGCACCACGGCGAGCAGCGCCAGAATCAGCACCGACACCCAGGCGGATGCCGTGAAGACGTCGAGCAACGAGCGTGGCACGGTGATGTTGAAGGTAGCCGCCGCGGCCGCCCCGACCACCAGGAAGCCGCCGGCGTGCAGGAAGTCGTGCTGCAGCCCGGACGCGAAGGCGCCCGCGCGCGAGCCCGCGGCCTCGGTGGCGGGCCGCGTCGGCAGCCTCAGCCACTCCGGGCGTCCGAAGCGTGCCCACAGCCAGCCCATGGTCACGGCAGTGGCCAGCGAGGCGGCGAATCGGGCCACCACCATCAGCGGTTCACCGGGGAAGGCGAGGGACGTGGCGACGAGTACCACGGGGTTGACCGCGGGCGCGGACAACAGGAAGGTGAGGGCGGCCGCCGGTGCCACTCCGCGCCGCATGAGACTGCCGGCCACCGGCACGGACGCGCACTCACACCCGGGCAGCACCACCCCGGCGGCACCCGCCATCGGTACCGAGAGAGCGGGGCTGCGCGGCAGCAACCGGGTGAAGACCCGTTCGGGGACCAGCGTGCCGACGGCCGCGGAGACCAGCGCACCGAGCAGGAGGAACGGCACCCCCTGGACGACGACGGCGGTGAAGACCGTCCACCAGGCCGCGACGGGAGGCGTGTAGAGGTCGAGGGCGAGCATCGGACCAAGCACGCCGGCGACCGTGACGATGGTGAGGAGCGCGAACCCGCCGAGCAGGACGTTCAGCCCCACCCGCGCGGTCAGGCGTACGGCGTCGGCCAGCCCGCCCCGCTCTCCGGCGTACTTCTGATCGCTCACGTCACTCGCTTCACCGTTCGGCAACCTCCGCGCGGTGGCGGCCCGCCCAGCTTAGTGAGGCCACGCTGAGCGCCCTGCGCCCGGTCCTGGGCTTCACGCCGGCTGCCATATCCGGGTCAGTGCCTGAGGGGTGAGTACCTGCTCGGGCGGGCCGTGTCCGACCAGCCGTCCGTCACTGAGGAGCAGACAGGCGTCGGCCGAGCGGGCGGCCTCGAGATCGTGCGTGGCCTGGACGACGGTCGTGCCGTCGTGCACCAGGTCGGTCAGCAGGGCTGTGATCCGATCCCGTGCCTCGGGATCGAGCCCGGTGGTCGGCTCGTCCAGGAGCAGCAGGTCGGACTGCTGGGCGAGGCCCTGCGCGATCAGGACCCGCTGGCGCTGGCCGCCCGACAACTCGCCGAGTTGGCGGGCGCCGAGGTCGGCGACGCCCAGCCGTTCCATGGCGTCGTCGACCACGGCTCGGTCCTGCCGGGTCAGCCGCCGCCACAGTCCACGCTCGCCCCAGCGGCCCATCTCCACGGTCTGTCGCGCCGTGAGGGGGAGCGTGTCGCCGACGGCGCCGCGCTGCGGGACGAAGGCCGGTGGTGAGCCCTCCGCGAACCGGAGCTGTCCGGATGTGGCAGTGATCACTCCGGCCAGAACGCCCAGCAGCGTGGACTTCCCGCTTCCATTCGGTCCGACGAGTGCGGTCATGGCCAAACCCGTTATGTCCGCGCTGAGTTGGTGGAGTACGGGTCGGCCTGGATAGCCGGCGTTCAGCTTGTGGAACCGGACGCGCTCGTTCCTCGGCTCGTCGTCCGGCGGCGACGAGAGGTTTTTTTGAACATGATTGTCATTGTAGGGTCGTCGTATGGAGTGGTTGACGGCCCCTTTCGAGGTGGCCTTTGTGCAACGGGCCCTGTGGGCCGGGATTCTGGTGTCGGCGATATGTGCCCTCGCGGGTACGTGGGTGGTGCTGAGAGGGATGGCCTTCCTCGGCGACGCCATGTCCCACGGACTGCTGCCGGGGGTTGCGGTCGCCTCGCTGCTCGGGGGCAACCTGCTGGTGGGGGCGGTGGTGAGCGCGGCCGTCATGACGGCGGGCGTCACGGCGCTCGGCCGTACCCCGAGGCTGTCGCAGGACACCGGCATCGGCCTGTTGTTCGTCGGCATGCTGTCGCTCGGCGTCATCATCGTGTCCCGCTCGCAGTCCTTCGCGGTGGACCTCACCGGCTTCCTCTTCGGTGACGTCCTCGCCGTGCGCGAGAATGACCTGACCCTTCTCGGGACGGCCCTGCTGCTGGCGCTGGGCGTCTCGGCGCTCGGGCACCGGGCCTTCCTGGCGCTGGCGTTCGACGAGCGCAAGGCCAGGACGCTGGGTCTGCGCCCCCGGCTCGCCCACGCCGTGCTGCTGGGACTGCTGGCGCTGGCCATCGTCGCCTCGTTCCACATCGTGGGAACACTCCTCGTCCTCGGCCTGCTCATCGCTCCGCCTGCGGCCGCACTGCCCTGGGCGCGCAGCGTGAGCGGGGTCATGGCCCTGGCCGCGGCCCTCGGCACCGCCGCCACCTTCGGCGGCCTGCTCCTGTCCTGGCACCTGAGCACCGCGGCCGGGGCGACCGTCTCGGCCCTCGCGGTCGGTCTCTTCTTCCTGTCCCACCTGGCGTCCGGATTCCGGCACCGCCACCGTGCGCGCGGTACCCGCCTCCCCGTCCCGGCGGTCACCTTGACCCCGAGCGCCCCCACGCCCCGACCGAACGAAACCTGAGGCGATCTCCTTGTTCGTCCGCAGAAACGTCACATCGCTGGCCCCGGCTCTGGCGGTCGCGATCCTCCTGACCGCCGGGTGCGCGGGCCAGGACCACACCAAGTCCGACTCCGAGGAACCCGCTTCCTCCGCCACCCCGCACGGCTACGTGGAAGGCGCCACCGAGGCGGCCGAGCAGCAGTCCCGGCTCCTGCTCGCCGACCCCGAAAGCGGTGACACCCGGGTGCTGGACCTGATCACCGGCAAGGTTCACGACACCGCCCGCAGGCCCGGAGTCACCGCACTGACCACGGACGGCCGCTTCGGCTACTTCCACAACACCGACGGCACCCAAGTCCTCGACGGCGGCGCGTGGATGGTCGACCACGGAGACCACGTGCACTACTACCGCGCGAAGATCCGGGAGGTCGGCGAGTTCCCGGGCGGCACCGGCACGAGCGTGCGCGGTGACGCGGGCGTCACTGTGGTCACGGCTGCGGACGGGAAGGCGAGGGTGTACCCACGCGCCGAACTGGAGAAGGGCTCGGTCAGTACCCCCGTCCGGCTCCCGGGCGACTACGCCGGCGCCGTCGTACCGTACGCGGAACACCTGATCACCCTCACAGGCGAGAGCTCCGCGAGGGCCACCGTGCTCGACCGGTCCGGCAAGCAGGTCGCCGCCCCGGAGGCGGAGTGCGTGGACCCGCGGGGCGACGCGGTCACCCGGCGCGGGCTCGTCCTCGGCTGCGCCGACGGCGCCCTGCTCGTCCACGAGGACGACGGCGCCTTCACCGCCGAAAAGATCCCCTACAGCGAGGACGTGCCGCGGCAGGAGCGTGCCACCGAGTTCCGGTACCGCCCCGGCAGCAGCACCCTCACGGCACCCGCGGGCAAGGACGCCGTCTGGGTCCTGGACGTCACCGAGGGCGCCTGGACCCGGGTGGAGACCGGTCCGGTGGTCGCCGCCAACACGGCCGGTGAAGGCGCGCCACTGCTGGTCCTGGAGACCGACGGAGCCCTGCACGGCTACGACATCTCCACCGGCAAGGAGACCACGGTCACCGAACCCTTGCTGAGGGACCTCCCCGAAGCCGGGCCCGGGGGCACCGCGACGCCGTTGATCGAGGTGGACCGCAGCCGTGCCTACCTCAATGACCCCGAGGGCAGACGCGTGTACGAGATCGACTACAACGACAACCTCCGTGTGGCGCGCACCTTCGACCTGGACGTTCGTCCTTCTCTGATGGTGGAGACGGGCCGATGAGCGTGCGTGTGGGTGCGGCACGGGTCCGTGCGCTGCTGGTGACCCTCGTCAGCTTCTTCGTCCTTGCCTGTGCGGCGACCGGCTGCGCGGGCGGTGACGACGATGATCGGCCGCGGGTCGTGGTGACCACCAACATCCTCGGCGACGTCACCCGGGAGATCGTCGGGGAAGAGGCCGACGTCAGTGTCCTGATGAAGCCCAACGCCGACCCGCACTCCTTCGGCCTGTCGGCCGTGCAGGCCGCGGAGTTGGAGAACGCGGACCTGGTCGTCTACAACGGGCTCGGTCTGGAGGAGAACGTACTGCGGCACGTGGAAGCGGCCCGCGAGTCCGGCGTGGCCACCTTCGCGGCAGCCGAGGCGGCCGACCCGCTCACCTTCCACACGGGGCAGGACGGCGGACCCGAGGAAGAGGCCGGCGAACCCGACCCGCACTTCTGGACCGACCCCGACCGGGTGCGCAAGGCCGCCGGCCTGATCGCCGACCAGGTCGTCGAGCACGTGGACGGCGTGGACGAGAAGGCCGTCCGGAACAACGCCGCGCGCTACGACGGACAACTCGCCGACCTCACCACCTGGATGGAGAAGTCCTTCGCCGCCGTCCCCGAGAACCGGCGCGCCCTGGTCACCAACCACCACGTCTTCGGCTACCTCGCCGACCGCTTCGGCTTTCGCGTGATCGGCGCCGTCATCCCCAGCGGCACCACCCTCGCCTCACCCAGCTCCTCCGACCTGCGCTCCCTGACCCAGGCCATGGAGAAGGCCGGCGTGCGCACCGTCTTCGCCGACTCCTCCCAGCCCACCCGGCTGACCGAGGTACTGCGCCAGGAGATGGGCGGCGACGTCGACGTCGTTTCGCTGTACTCCGAGTCGCTGACCGAGAAGGGCAAGGGCGCCGGGACCTACCTGGAGATGATGCGCGCCAACACCTCGGCCATGGCCGACGGCCTCACCCGCGACTGAACGAGCTTCCCCGCGGCCCGGCGAACCGAACTCCCCGGCCGTTCCACCACACAACACCGCGCCCTGAGGGCCGGAGAGGAAAGACACGCGATGAACAGGTCGACACGCGCCAGAACGCTCACCGGCACGGCACTCGCCGTGGCGGCGGCCATGGCGCTGAGCGCCTGCGGCGGCAACGACGACGCCGCCTCAGACGCCGAGCCGAAGAAGCAGACGAAGAGCAGCGAGGCCGCTGCTGTCAAGAACCCGATCGTCGCCTCCTACGACGGGGGCCTCTACGTCCTTGACGGCGAGAACCTGAAGCTGGCGAACACGATCGAGCTGCCCGGCTTCAACCGGGTCAACCCGGCGGGCGACGAGGACCACGTCGTCATCTCCACCGACAGCGGCTTCCGCGTGTTCGACGCCGCCCGGCAGGAGTTCACCGACGCCGAGTTCAAGGGATCCAAGCCGGGTCACGTCGTGCGGCACGGCGGCAAGACGGTGCTGTTCACCGACGGCACGGGCGAGGTGAACGTCTTCGACCCCGCCGACCTGGCCGGCGGGAAGCAGCCGGAGGGCCGCACCTACACCTCCGCCGAACCCCACCACGGTGTCGCCATCGAACTGGCCGACGGCGAACTCGTCACCACTCTGGGCACCGAGGAGAAGCGCACCGGCGCGCTCGTCCTGGACAAGGACGACAAGGAGATCGCCCGCGCCGAGAACTGCCCCGGTGTGCACGGAGAGGCCGCCGCGAAGGACGAGGTGATCGGACTCGGCTGCGAGGACGGCGTACTCCTCTACAAGGACGGCAAGTTCACCAAGGTCGACGCCGCCGACGACTACGCCCGCACCGGCAACCAGGCCGGCAGCGACGACTCCCCGATCCTCCTCGGCGACTACAAGACCGACCCCGAGGCCGAACTGGAACGGCCCACCCGCATCTCGCTGATCGACACCCGCACCGCGAAGATGAAGCTGGTCGACCTCGGCACCAGCTACTCCTTCCGCTCCCTCGCCCGCGGCCCGCACGGCGAGGCCCTCGTCCTCGGTACCAACGGCGTCCTCCACGTCATCGACCCGGAGACCGGAAAGGTGGAGAAGAAGATCGACGCGGTCGGCGACTGGACGGAGCCCCTGGACTGGCAGCAGCCCAGGCCCACCCTGTTCGTCCGCGACCACACGGCGTACGTCTCGGAGCCGGGCAAGCGCCGACTGCACGCCTTCGATCTGGACTCGGGCGAGAAGCTGACGTCCGTGACACTGCCGAAGGCCACCAACGAACTGTCCGGGACAGTGGCCGGTCACTGACCGGTCCGTTCCGGAGCCCACTGCTCGGATCACTCGCCGGCCCGCTGCCGGCGGGCGATCCGAGCAGCCGTGCGGCCGGCGGAAGGAGACCGTCGTGACGTGGACGGCCTCCCGTTACCGTGTCGGCCGTCAGGGCAGGCGCAGCAGCTTGAGCCGGTACCCCTCGGCCTGGGGCAGGCGTTGCGCGGCGAGCGCCGACACCATCTGCTGGTAGGGCAACGGTAGTTCGGCCAGCAGGGGGTTGGGGAGGCTGGTGAGGGTGTGTGACGCCGGCATGCCCGTCCCGGGCCGCCAGACGGCCAGTTGGGCCGGGTCGGGGCAGTACCAGTGCATGCGGGCGTCGACCCTGCCGAGGGCGTCGTGCTGTTCCTGGGTGTCGAAGAAGCCCGGGCCGGCGGTGTCGAGGGCCATCAGGGAACCGGGGAAGCGGTCGGCCCGCGTCGACTTCGCGCTGTGACCCGCCTCACGATCGACTGCCGGAACCCGGCATCCCGTCGGCCCGACCACTGGAGCGGTACGGCTGAGGCCGTCCTCCCCGGCAAGACAACCCGATGCGACCAGGAAAGGTCGGTCATGGCCGATACTCCGCAGTCATCCCGTCGCTCCACCGGTGCGACCGCCCGGAAGCTGCTTCCTCCTCCCGCGCTCTGCGGATTCCTGCTCCTGCTGGTGGTGCTGTACTCGGTCTCCTATCTGGTCGGATCGGCGTCCGGGCCGGTGGCGCCCGGCATGCACGGCACAGGAACGACCGGAGAGGGTGGCGGCACGGGCGATGCGCCCGGCGGCATGGAGGACATGCCGGGGATGCGTCACGGGAGCGGCGGATGACGGTGGGCGGTCCGCCGGCGGCTCTCACGGTCACGGACATCACCGTCGGCGGGATGACCTGCGCGGCCTGTGTCCGCCGGGTCGAGAAGAAGCTCGGCAAGCTGGACGGTGTGACGGCCACGGTCAACCTCGCCACGGGGCTCGCCCGGGTCAGCCACCCGGCCGGCGTCGCGCCCGAGGACCTGCTGGCCGCGGTCGAGCAGGCAGGCTACGAGGCCGCCCTGCCCGCCCGCGAGGACGGCGAGGGCGGGAGCGCGGAAGACAGCGACGGCTTCGATGCCGAGGACCGCGGCGCGCGGGAGCGGCTCGTGGTCACCGCGCTGCTGTCGACCCCGGTCCTCGTGCTGTCGATGGTGCCCGCCCTGCAGTTCCGCAACTGGCAGTGGCTGTGCTTCATGCTGGCCGCGCCCGTCGCGGTGTGGAGTGCCTGGCCCTTCCACATCCGGGCACTTCGCGGACTGCGCCACTCCACGGCCACCATGGACACCCTGGTCTCTCTCGGAGTGCTGGCCTCGTTCTCCTGGTCGGTGTACGCGCTGTTCCTCGGCGGAGCCGGCGAGCCTGGCATGATCATGTCCTTCAGCTTGGTGCCCTCGGCCTCGGAAGGCACGGCCCACCTGTACCTCGAAGCCGCCGTGAGTGTCCCGCTGTTCGTGCTGACCGGGCGCTACCTGGAGGCGCGAGCCCGGCGAGGGACCGGGGCAGCGCTGCGATCGCTCGCCGAGCTGGCCGCCAAGAAAGTGTCCGTGAAGGACGCTCACGGCGAACGGTCTGTGCCCATCGAGCAGTTGCAGGTGGGGCAGGTCTTCGTGGTGCGTCCCGGCGAGCGGGTCGCCACGGACGGGCGGGTGACGGAAGGAAGCTCCGCCCTCGACCTGTCCCTGGTCACCGGCGAGAGCCGGCCGGTCGAGGTCGGTCCTGGATCCGCTCTCACCGGTGGCGCTGTCAACGCCGGCGGGATGCTTCTCGTCGAGGCCACCGCCGTCGGCGCGGACACCCAACTGGCCCGCATCACCCGGCTCGTCATGGACGCGCAGGCCGGCAAGGCGCGGGCACAGCGGCTGGCCGACGCGGTCGCCGGGGCGTTCGTCCCCGTCGTCCTCGCCATCGCGGTGACCGTCCTCGGCTTCTGGCTCGGCGCGGGAGCCGATCCGCAGGCGGCGCTCACCGCCTGTGTGGCCGTCCTGGTCGTGGCCTGTCCCTGCGCCCTGGGCCTGGCCACGCCCACCGCCCTGATGGCCGCCACCGGCCGCGGCGCCCAACTGGGCGTGCTGGTGCGCGGACCGCGGACACTGGAGGCCCTCCAGCACGTGGACACCGTCGTCCTGGACAAGACCGGCACGCTGACCACCGGTCACATGACGGTGGCCGAGGTGACCGTGCTACCGGGCGGGCCCGGGCAGGACGAGGTGGTGCGGCTGGCCGGTGCGGTGGAGCAGGGCTCCGAGCATCCGATCGGACGGGCGGTCACCGCCTTCGCACGCCGCGCGGGCAATGGTGGACCACTGCCGGAGGTCACCGAGTTCGTCGCGGTCCCCGGGCGCGGCGTCAGCGGGCAGGTGGACGGACGCACGGTCGAAGTGGCGGCGCCGGACGGAGAGGTGCCGGGCACCCTCGCCGAGGCGCTCGCCGCTGCGGAGGAAGCCGCGCAGACGCCCGTCCTCGTGACGATCGACGGCCGGGCCGCGGCTCTGATCGCCGTCGGCGACCTCGTGCGGCCCGGCGGCTACCGGGCCGTGGACCGGCTGCGCCGGCTCGGGATCCGGCCGGTGCTCGCCACCGGCGACCGCGAGGCCCCCGCGGAGGCCGTCGCCCGGGCGCTCGGCATCGAGGAGGTCCACTCCCGGTGCACCCCCGAGGCCAAGGCCGCTCTCGTGGAGCGACTCAGGCAGGACGGAGCGCGGGTCGCCGTCGTCGGTGACGGCGTGAACGACGCCGCCGCACTCGCTGCCGCCGACCTCGGCATCGCCCTGGGCAGCGGCACCGACGTGGCCATCGGTGCGGCGGATCTGACCCTGGCCCGCGGGGACATCGAGGCCCTCGTCGACGCCGTATGCCTGGCCCGGCGCACGCTGGGCACGATCCGGACGAACCTGGCGTGGGCGTTCGGGTACAACGCCGTCACCGTGCCGCTCGCCATGGTCGGCCTGCTCGATCCCATGGTCGCCGCCGCGGCGATGTCCGCGAGTTCGGTCCTGGTGGTGGCCAACAGCCTTCGGCTGCGCGCCTGGCAGCCGTCCGTCGCCCGTGGCCGCGGGCGACGAGCTCCCGGCGGGAAGGCTCTGGTCCGATGAGACGTATCCCGGTGTCCGCACTGGCCCAACTCACCCCGCGGCGGCTGAGGGACGGGGCACTGGCCGTCCTGGTGCCCGTGGCCGCGTGCAGCGTCGCCCTGGCGGGCCTGACGACCTGGGTCGGCGCGGGCCGGGCCGGCCGTCCGGCGGACATCCGCGTCGAAGTCGGCAAGGTCCTCATGCCCTCCGACGGAGTGCCGGAGACGGCGGCGTTCTTCCGGATCACCAATGAGGGCGGCTCGGCCGACACACTGATCCGCGCCACGGCACGGGAGGTCCCCGGGGACGTCACGCTGTCCCGGCACCGCATGGCCCGGGGGAACGCGGCCTACCGCTCGCTGATCGACTCCGTCTCCGTCGCGGCGGGCGAGACCCTCGCCATGTCGCCGCACGGCGTCGATCTGACGGTGCCCGTCCGCCCGGGCCAGTGGCGCCCCGGCGACCTCGTGCGGTTCACCCTGCACTTCCGGCACAGCGGTCCGGTGCGGGCCGTGGCCGCTGTGGTGCGGCCGGGCCCAGCGGCATTGCCGTAGGCGGTCCGCGGGCTCGATCGGATCACCGCGCGACGTGGGCCGGCCGGCGAGGGCGTGCTCGGCCGTGACCGCTCCACGCCGCATGCGGCGCTGCGGCGAAGCCGGGGCGGCGGGCGTCGACTCCGTGCCGTTCAGCCCGCCCCTCCGGCGCCGCGGGCCGAGCTCTGAACGGCTCGGGCTAGTGCTCGGCGGCAGACGCGCGAACGCGATGCCGCGAAGTGTCGTGGATTCGCCTGGTCCGGCGGGAACTCACCGCCCTCTCCCTCCGACTCCTCTCGGGGAACGAGCAGGAGGTGGGATGGACGGTCTGGATGTGCGGATGCGTGAAGTCGCCTGTCGGCACGGCCGTGTCGAGGCCGTACGGGGTGTCGATCTCGACATCGGGGCAGGCGAGCGGGTCGCGTTGACCGGCACCAACGGGTCGGGCAAGACCACGCTGATCCGCGCGGTGCTGGGCCTGCACCGCCAGGCCGGCGGACAGATCACGGTCGGCGGGCGGGGCACGGCGACGGCGGCCGAGTGGGCGTGGCGGCGCCGGGCGTGTGCGTGGATTCCGCAGAAGCCCGCCGTGGGGCGTTTTCCGCTGCTCGCACACGAGTTGCTGGCCAGCAGCGGGGCACGGGCCGAAGCCGTGGAGGCGGCGGCGAAACTGGGAGTCGGCGCACTGACCGGACGGCCGCTGCACACGCTGTCCGGAGGACAGTTGCAGCGCATGTATCTGGCCCGCGCGGTCGGTGGTGTCGCCGCCGGGGCGGGGGTGCTGCTGGCCGACGAGCCGACCGCGGCCCTCGACTTCGCCGGGCAGGAGGAGGCCGCCGATGTGCTGCTGTCGCTGCCGGTGACCGTGGTGGTCGTCACGCACGACCGGGCGCTGGCCGACCGCTGCGACCGGGTGCTGGAGATGGCGGCCGGCCGGCTGAGGGAGGTCCGGTGAGCAGCCTCGCAGCCGCCGACCTCGGGCCGCTCCTCCAGCTCGTCCCGGTTCAACGGGCGGGCACCGCCCTGCTGTTGGCCGCAGTCGGCCTGCCCGTGATCGGTGTCGTCATCGTGGGTCTTGACATCATGCCGGTGCGGTTCGCGATGATGCACGTCGCGCTGCTGGGCATCGCGGTGGGGCTGCTGACCGGGCTCGATCCCATGCTGTGCGCGCTGGTCGCCTGCGCCCTCGCCGGAGCCGGGGTTGCGCCGCTGGCCCGCACGCCGGACGGGCTGTCGGGCGCGATGGGCCTGCTGATGAGCCTGGCGATCGCCGCCGCGCTGCTGGTCCTGGCCGTCTCCGGAGTCAACGCGCAGGGCGCGTTCGCGCTCCTGTGGGGCTCGATCCTGTCCGTGGGCACGGCCGACCTGTGGCTGCTGGGCGTGCTGGCCGTCGTCGTACCGGCCCTGTTCTTCTGGCGTCGCCGCGACCTCGCCCTCCTGCTCCACGACCGTGAACTCGCCCTCTCCTCCGGGGTACGCGTCGACCTGCTGACCCTCCTTCTCCTCGTCCTGGTCGCGGTGGCCGTGGCCGGGGCCATCAAACTGACCGGCGCGCTGCTCGTCGACGCGCTGACCCTGCTGCCGGCGCTGGCCGCGCGGCGGCTGGGCACCTCCCTGAAATCCATCACCGCCTGGGCGGTCGGCATCGGCGTCGCCGTGAACCTCACCGGGTTCCTCGTCGCGCTGAAGCTCGACTGGCCGCCCGGGCCCGTGCTCGTCCTGACGGCCGGGATCGTCGTCCTGGCCGTCCATCTCATTCCCGAACGGAGAATCAGCTCATGGCGCGCATCCGCGTCCGCATCGCCCGTGTCCCTTCCGTCCTCGCACTGAGCCTGAGCACCGCGCTCGTCCTGACCGCCACCGCGTGCGGTTCCGACAAGGCCGACAGCGCGGACACGAGCACGAGTGGGAAGAAGAACGGCGACGCCCCTGTCGTCGTGGCCACCACCACCTGGGAGGGCGCCTTCGCCAAGGCCGCGGGTGCGAAGGACGTGAAGGTCATCGTCCCGTCGTCCGCGCAGCACGCCCCGGACTACGACCCCAAGCCGTCGGACCTCACGGCGATCGCGGGCGCCGACTTCGTGCTCTACGCACCCTTCGAACCGTACGCGGAGAAGATCAAGGATGCCGCCGGGTCGGACGCGAAACTGGTCGAGGTCAACCTCGACAACTCCGCCGACAAGGCCAGTGCCGAAGTCACGCGGCTGGGCAAGCTGTTCGGGACCGAGGATGCCGCCGCCCAGTGGGACACGTCCTTCAGGGGTGAGTACGGCACCCTGCAGAAGGAGCTGAAGGACGCCTGGCCGGACGGCAAGGCCCCGGCCGTCGTCGCCCAGGTCTTCTCCGTCTGGTCGGCGAAGATGGCGGGCGCGGAGGTGGCGGGTACGTACGGTCCTGAGGCCGTGACCGCCCAGCAGCTGTCCGACCTGGCGAAGAAGAAGCCCGCCTACGTCTTCGACAACGTCCACATGACGACGGGCAAGGTGCTGCCCGACTCGGGGGCGAAGCAGGTGGAGATCGTCAACTACCCCGGCAAGGACCTGGATCTGATGGCGGTCTACAAGAACGCGGCGGACACCATCAAGAAGGCCATGGGCTCGTAACGAGGGCTCCCGCCGAGCGAGTGCGGGGCCGGAGCCGCCTCTTGGCTCCGGCCCCGCGCGTCGTTCACCCTTTCGGTGAACCGATCGGGCAAGGCCTCAGGCCGTACGGGTCAGACGGCCCGGGCGAGGGAATCCGGCGCCTGTGCGGAGCACCGCTCACGCAGGAGGGACCGGTCCGGCTTGCCTGCCGGAGTCAGCGGCAACTCCGTGACGATCAGTAGGTGTTCGGGGTGTTTGCGCCGCTCCAGACCACGCGAGTCCAGATGTGCGGAGAGGTCTTCCAGCGTGGGTGCGTCGCCCCGTGGGACGACGCAGGCCGCGAGCCGTTCGCCCATCAGCGGATCCGGCACGCCGACGCACACCACGTCCCGTACGCGTGGATGCGTGGCGAGTTCGATCTCGACCTCGGCCGGGCTGATGTTGGACCCGCCCCGGATGACGACGTCCTTCAGGCGGCCGACGATCCGCAGGGTGCCGTCGTCCTCGATGAGGCCGAGGTCGCCGGTGCGTACCCAGCCGTCGGATGTGCGGTAGCGGGCGTCCAGGTCCGGGGCGGCGACGTAGCACAGCGGGGTCATGGGGCCGCGCGCGACGATCTCGCCGACGGAACCCTTCGGTGCCTCCGTGAACCCGGGTGCGCCGGGGACGGCGATACGTATGTCGGCGACGCGCGGGTCGGGGTGTCCGGCGAGGATGCCGGGCCCTTCTCCGCGCAGGGGGTCTTCGCCCAGGCCGGTGTGGCAGTTGACGCCGTCGGCGGAGCCGTAGAGGTTCACGACCGGGCAGCCGAAGACGCGGCGGGCTTCGTCGGCGGTGGCCTCGTCGAGTGGTGAGCCGCCGACGACGACGGCCGTCGGGGGAGTGAATTCCGGGTGGTGTCCCTCGGCGATCCGGTCGAGCATCATCCGGATCATGGTGGGCACGCCCAGGACGTGGGTGGGCTCGTGCTCGGCGAGCGCGTCCAGGGCCGCCTCGGGTGTGAAGTGGTCGAGCAGGACGAGCGTTCCGCCGTGCCGGGCGAGGGTGACGGCGGTGCCGTTGCTGCCGAACGCGGAGGCCAGCGGGACGAGGAAGAGGCAGCGCGGCGGCCGGTCGTCGGGGATGAGGGAGGCGAGGAAGTTGCCGCGGCCGCCGGCCAGCGCGTTGTGGGAGTACGCCACCATCTTCGGCTCGGCCTCGGAGCCGGAGGAGACGAGGATCCGGGCGGCGGAGTCGGGGTCCGGGCGAGCCGCGGTGAAGGACTTCGGGTCGGTGCGCAGCAGCGCGGAGAAGGCGACGGCGCCGTCCGGTGCCGTGCCGGGCCCGGCGGCGATCACGGTGCGCAGCGCGGGCAGTTCGCCGGCCAGGGCGAGCAGGTCGGCGGCGTGCCGGCTGCCGCGGTGCTCGGTGGCGGCGATGACGGCGACCGCCTCCGCTCTGCGCAGCAGCGAAGCCGCCTCCCGCCCGCCCCGGCCGACCGGGAAAGGCAGCGCGAGCGCGCCGAGGGCGGCCAGGGCGAGGTCGGCGATGACGGCGTCGCGGCCGTTGGGCAGTTGTATGCCGACCACGTCACCGGCGCCTATGCCGAGCCCGGACAACCCGGCGGCCAGACATCGCACCTTGCGGTCGAGGGCGGTGTAACAGAGTTTCCCCTTGGCGTCGAGGACGGCGGTGCGGTGCAGGTCGGCGATCTGGCGGGCGCGGAAAAGGCTGTACAGGTCAAGGTCGGGGCAGGTGCCGTCGACGGCCCAGGTGCGGCGCAGTTCGGCGGGCAGCAGGTCGTGCAGGGCCACGGTCATGCGAAGCTCCAGGGGTTCGGGACGGCGGGGGCGCCGTGTGCGTCGCGGCTGATCGAGCCGGAGGAGAGGAGATCGGCGAGATCGGTGACGACGGGGACGGCGGGCAGGCCGCGGTCACGCAGCCGCTCCAGTACCTGAGCTGTCGACAGGTCGCTCACGTCGTACGGGATCGCGGCGTGGTCGGGCAGGGCGATCCAGCCGTCGGCCGTGCGCAGCGGGCGGCGGAACCCGGCCGGCCGGCGCGGGTCGAGTCCCTGTGCGGCCCGGGCCCGGGCGGGGGCGGTCAGCACGTCGGCGGCGCCTAGCAGGGACGAGTCCACGCGCACGCCGACGCCGGTGCGTTCCCGCAGCAGCAGGCCCGCCAGGACCGCCTCGGCGCCGAGCAGTCCGCCGAGCACGTCGAGCAGCGTCATCAGGGACGGTGCGGGCGCCTCGTCGGCGGGCCGTACCGCCTCGCCCACGCCGGTGCGGGCCTGGACCATGAAGTCGGTTCCCATGGGGGCGTCGGGCAGCCGGTCCGCCCAGCCGCTGGTGTACGCGTAGACGAGCGCGGGGTTGGCACCGGCCAGGTGTTCGTGGTCGAGGCCGAGCTGGGCGGCCTTGCCCGGTGCCCAGTTGTGCAGGAACACATCGGCGTCGGCGGCCATCTCACGCAACCGCTCCCGGTCGGAGGGGGACTTGATGTCCACCTCGACGGCCTTCTTGCCCCGGTTCAGCGCCAGCCACCGCGCCGAGATCCCCGAGCAGGCCGGCGGCATGCCGCGCAACGGGTCGCCGCCCGGCGGCTCGATCCGGACCACCTCCGCCCCCAGCAGGCCGAGCAGATGGGCGGCCAGCGGCGCCTGGATGCGGCGACCGGCCTCCAGGACCGTGAACCCGGCGAGTGGCCCGCCGCCGGGGGCTGCGCACGGGACGTATGTGGCGTCGTGCGGGGTCAGCTCCCAGGGCGCCGCCCCGTCGTACTCGGCCTCCCGCCCGGCCAGCGATCCCAACGGGCACACATCGGCCCCCGATGAGCCCGCCGCCTGCCGGATCCGCTCCCAGGTACTCGCCCGTACCGCCTCGTGCAGCACCTCGGGGAAGGGCGCGCAGGCGGTGGCATAGCGGAACTGGAAGGGCCGCCATCCCTGGCGTATCGCAGCCTCGGGAGCGTCGAGGGCGCGCCAGAACGCCGCCCACACACCGGGGTCGAGCGTCTCCACCTCGAAGACCGTGCCGTCGGCGGATGTGAAGGGCGGTCCACCCGGGGCGATTTCGGCGGCCTCGCCCTCCTCGGCGCCTGCGGCGGCCAGGTACTGGGAGACCGTGAGCAGCCCGGCCCGCTCGGCGCTCACTTCGACCTGGGTGATGTGCCCGGTCCCGCGCGCCCGGGCCAGCAGACCGGCCAGCAGGCCCTGCACGGCCAGGACGCCGGTAGCGGTCGCGGCGTAGTCGACGGCCAGGCCGCGGGGGGCGCCGTCGCGGCGTCCGTGCACCGCCATGATGCCGCTGGCCGCCTGCACGGTGGCCTCATCGCTCGCGGTCGCGCCCCAGACGGTGCGGGCGGAGACCTCGCCGGCCTCGCGCCCGGTGACGGTGAACCGGCCTCCCGAAGTGCCGTCAGGCCGGGCGCCGAGCAGCCTCAGATGCTCCGCGACCAGAGCGTCCGCCGCGCCCGGTGGACCTGAACCCTCGAAGCTGAGCCCGTCGAGCGGTCCGGCCGTCCGCGCGACGGCCGGTGTGGCTGGAGTTGCCATGCCTCTCCTTTCCTGACGCGCGGGAACCCGGGGGCGATCGCCCCCGACCAGTTCCACGGAAGATGCAGTCGGACGGCAGGGGGCCGGGGTTCCCGCGGCTCCGGGGAAAAGTGAGGAAGATCGGCATGGAGGACATCACCGGAGCGCCCCGATGCCCGGCGGACACAGCAGAGTTGAGAGATCGTGTCGCGGCGTTCGTACGCGACCGGGTGGTGCCCCACGAGCCGGTGCTGGACGCCGGCGGCCCGGAGGCGGCCGCCGTGCTGCGGGGACTGCAGGCGCAGGCCAAGGCCGAAGGGCTGTGGGCGCTGCCGCTTCCCTCGGAACTCGGCGGCCGAGGACTGCCCCTGCGCTCGTACGCCCACGTCGCCGAGGCCGAGGGAGCCAGCGACCACGGACCGGCCGCCCTCGGCTCCGCCCCCCTGCTCGACACGCTGATGCTGTGGCGCCACGGCAGCCCCGGCGTCCGTGACCGGTACGCCGAACGGCTCGTCACCGGCGAGCTACGCGCCTGCTACGCGATGACCGAGCCGGAGACGCCCGGTACGGATCCCTTCCTCACCGCCACCCGCGCCGAGCCGGGGGAAGACGGCACCTGGCGGGTCAGCGGGCGGAAGTGGTTCACCAGCGGGGCGTCCGACGCCGACCTGGTCACGGTGCTCGCCCGCACCGATGGCGAACCGGCGGACCGGGAGGGCCTGTCGCTGCTCCTCGTGCCTACCGGCTCACCCGGCTTCCGCGTGGTGCGCGAGCTGCCGGTGTTCGGGGTGGGCGGGCAGTGGGAGATCGCCCTGGACGAGGTCGTGGTCGACGGCGACCACCTGATCGGCGCGCGCGGCAAGGCCCTGGCCGTCGCGGGCGAACGGCTCCAACTGGGCCGCACCCTGCGCTGCCTGCGCTGGCTGGGGCAGGCACGCCGGGCCTTCGACCTGATGCGAGAGCGCGCGGTGACCCGTACCCGCTCCCGAGGCCCGCTCGGCGACCTCCAGCTCGTCCAGCGTCACGTCTTCGAGTCGCTGCTCGCCCTGCGCACGACCCGTCCGCTGGTGTACGAAGCGGTGGCCCGCCTCGACGCGGGGCTCGACGCACATATGGAGGTGGGCCTGGCCAAGGTGGCCGCCGCGCGCGCCTTGCAGCAGGTGGCCGACGCGGCGATCCAGGTGTACGGGGCCGCGGGTCTCGGTCCTGACACCGCGCTGCCCGCCCTGTTCCGCACCGGCAGGGCCGCCCGGATCCTCGACGGCCCGGACGAACTCCACATCACCGCGGTCGCACGCCGGGTCCTGCGGTCCCCCTGACGAAGAACAACCGTCACCGCACCTCCAGCGGAGCGCTCAGACGTCGTGGGGGTCGACGAGGCCCGCGAGTGCGGCGAGGGCGTGCGCGAGGAAGAAGTCGCCCCAGACCAGCTCGTGTTGCGTCGCCGTTCCCGAGGAGAGGTCGTAGCAGCCGTTCAGGAGGCGGCCGTCGGCTGTGACATGGGTGCTGACGACTTCGTCGAGCAGTGCGACGGCCCGGTCGCGGTGGCCCATTTTGAGCAGGGCCACCGTGGTGATGGCGGCGGCGGAGGTGTCCAGCGGGCCATCGGGGTGTGCCGTGTCGGCCGGCGGTACCGCCGGCTCCTGGAGCAGGCGGCCCACAGCTTGGGCGAGGTCGTCGGTGTCGAGACGGTGTGCGGCGTCGGCGACAGCAAGCAGCAGCCAGGCGCGGCCTCGGCTCCAGCCGGGCGGTGGGTCGTCGCAGGGAGCCCAGCCGGCAGACCGCTCGTACCGCCAGGACCAGTACGAGGGGCCCTCGCCCGCGCAGAGTTCGAGGTGGCGGTGGAGATGGGACCTTGCGGCCCGGGGGTCCACCGAGGCCAGCAGCGGGACCATGCCCGGCACGCCGTCCACGCGTGCCAGCAGCCGGGGGCCGCCGAACGCCGAGCCCCAGGGAACCAGGCCGAGTTCGGCGTCGTACGCGTCCCGGCAGGCTCGGGCCGCCCGCGCGCGCAGAGCGGCGGCCTCCGGGGTGTCGGCGAGCGCCGTTCCGTACCAGAAGATCAGTCCGCGTGTCGCGGTGTCGGCGTCCACCCAGTCGGTGAGCCGGCCGGTGCACCGCGCGGCGGCCTCGCGGTCGGTCTCCTGCCCCGTATGCCGGGCGCGGAGCCACAGCAGTCCTGCCCAGAAGCCGCCCGTCCACGAGCCCCGCCCGGTCGTCGTCCACCGGCCGCTGCGGGAGTCCGCGAACAGGGGGAAGCGGCCCGCGACTTCGGTCCGGGTGACAGCCACCCGGCCGAGGACGGACTCCAGCGCGGGGCCGACCCACTCGGGGACAGCGGCAGTCCGGTCCAGGTGGCCCTCGGCCGCACGCGTCGTGCTCATCGCCGTACGACCGATCGCCGCTCCCGCACCGCCCAGACCAGCGCCACCACGCCTGCGCCCGCGAACTCACCGGCGACCACCAGCCACCCCGTCCCGTAGTGCCCGGCAGCGGCCAGCAGGCCGAACAGGGGCGGACCGATCGCGAAGCCGGCGAAGAAACCGGCCGAGACCAGGGCCGAGTCCTGGCCTGCCTGTCCGGGCGCGGCCCGCTGCATCACCAGCACCATGGAGACGGCGTTCGCGGAGACGGCGAAGACACCCACGGCGACAGCGGCGACCCAGGCCAGCGGATGGGCGTACGCCGAGGCCGCGAGCAGCAGCGCCGCCCCGACCGCTCCGGCCGCCAGCCCGCCGGGAAGCCACCGCGCGCGCCCCGGCTCACCGGCGACCTTCGACCAGCCCACCCGTCCGGCGATCCCCGCGACACCCAGCACCGCCACCAGCGCGGCGGCCGCCGTGGGGCCGAGGTCGAGCCGCCGCACGCCGTACAGGGCGAGGTAGGTGTTCACGGAGGCGATGCCACAGCCCAGCAGCAGCGAGAAGACGGCCAGCCAGGCGATGGTGCCCCGGGGGAGCCATGAGGCGGGTGCGTACTTCGGCGGTGGATCGGCGGGCAGCGTACGCGCCGCCCATACCGCGGCCACCGCGGCCGTCGCGGCAGCCGCCCACACCGCGCCCCGCCAGCCGGCGACCCCGGCCAGCGCGGCCAGTGGCAGTCCGGCGGCGAACGCGCCCAACTGCACGCCCGACTGCTTCATCCCGGTCACCGAACCGCGGCGGTCGGCGGGAACCACCGCCAGGATGGTCTTGTTCGTGGCGGGATTCGCCAGTGCCTGCGGCAGGCCGCCCAACGCGACCGCCGCCAGCAGAAGCCCCGTCCCCGGCGCCGAGCCGATCAGTGCCAGGGCAACCGCCGACACCAGCAGCAGTGCGACGAGGCAGCGGCGCGGCCCCAGCCGGTCCACCACGCGCCCGCCGGCCGGTGAGAGCACGGCGGCCGCTCCGAAGCCGACGGTCGTGGTCAGGCCCAGCACGGTGGGCGAGACACGCAGGTCGTCCACGAGCCGTGGTCCGAGGGCGCCCAGCAGGAACAGCTGCATCATCGAGAAGGCCATCGCGCACGTCAGGAGTGCGGTCATGGCCGTTGTCGCCCGCGCCGGGGGAACCTCGGCCGCGGTCCGGATCTCACTCTGCTCGGCCGCCACCGACACCCCTCCTCAGCCCCGGTGACCTTCCCGGGTCCGCGAGAGAAGTCGGCAGCAAGTTCCCGCGAGTTCCCGCCCGTTGCTGTGGCGTGGATCACAAGGACGGGATTGAGTCGGACACCTGGGTCAGGCCCGTACCCTCCCGTGACGCGTGAGACCCGGACTGCAAGGATGAGGCGCCATGACCGTTGGGTGGTGTTCTCGCACGCTCAGGGCCGCTGTGTTCGCGGCCGTCTGCGTGCTGCTCGCCGCCCTGGGGCACGTCATGATGTCCGGGACCGCGGTGCCCTGGTGGGCCATGATCGCGGCGTCGTCGGCGACCGGCGGCACTGCCTGGTGGCTGGCCGGCCGGGAGCGCGGGCCCGTCCTGGTCAGCTCCGTCGTGGTCGCCACCCAGGCCGTACTCCACTCGTCGTTCTCGCTCGCCCAGGCAGTGGTCCACTCGCAGTCGTCCGGCGGCGGGTCGCTCGTCCAGCAGTGGCTGGGCTACCTGCTGTGCGCTTCGCCGTCGGGTCCGGGCGCCGAGCACGGCGCCACGCCGATGTCCATGAGCTCGATGGGCTCCATGGACCACGCGATGGGCGCCATGCACTCCATGGGGTCGATGGACCACACGGGGTCGATGCACCACTTGGGCACCGCGCACTCCCTGGACCACGGCATGGGTGGCATGTCCTCGACCGGCATGCTCGCCACCCACCTTCTGGCCGCGGTGCTGTGCGGCCTGTGGCTCGCCCACGGCGAGCGCGCCGCGTTCCGCATCCTGCGTGCCTTCGCCGGATGGCTCGTCGCTCCGCTGCGTCTGATCCTCCGGCTGCCCGCGCCGCCGCACCGGCCACGTGTGCGCTCCCTCAGGGGCCGTTCGCATCGCAAGCCGCGGCGCCTTCTCCTCGCCCACGCGATCACTTCCCGGGGTCCACCCATGGGGATCGCTGTCGCCTGACGACAGCCGGCTTCCCGAGGCCGCACAGGGGGACGACGATCCGTCGGCTCCCCGCCTCGGGCATCGGTCGCGCGCACCTGCACGCCCGGCCGCTCCCCTTTCACCGGTTCCGCCGTCCCGCTCGCTGCTCTGCGCGCGTCGACCCGGACACCGCTCCCTGGATTCCCGAGAAGGAGGACACCAGGTGCTCACTCCTGCCCTGTCCGCACCGCGCGAAGAAGTGAAAGAGGCGTCGAGAGACGCGTCCATCACGGCCTGGGCACTGGCCGCCCGCAGCGGCGACCCCGACGCCGTCGACCTCTTCGTCCGCGCCCTGCACCGAGACGTCCGACGCTATGTGACCTTCCTCGGCGCCGACCCTCAGAGCGCCGACGACCTGACCCAGGACACCTTCCTACGGGCGCTGGGCAGCCTGCACCGGTTCGAAGGCCGGTCCTCGGCCCGTACCTGGCTGCTGTCCATAGCCCGCCGCGCGGTGATCGACAGCATCCGCTACAGCTCCTCCCGCCCCCGCCTGTCGGACACCGACGACTGGCAGTCGGCCGCCGAACGCGCCCAGCCGCGCGACCTGCCCGGCTTCGACGACGGCGTCGCCCTGGCCGAGCTGCTGGACGCGCTGCCGGACGACCGCCGTGAGGCTTTCGTCCTCACCCAGCTCGTCGGGCTTCCGTACGCGGAGGCGGCCAGTGTCAGCGACTGCCCGGTCGGCACGGTGCGCTCCCGGGTCGCCCGGGCCCGCACCTCGCTGATCGAGTGGCTGGACGAGGCCGAACACCGCACGCCGGTGGCCGCCGCGGCCTGACCTGCCACGTACGTACACAGCCGCCCGGTTCGCCCTCCGGGCGGCCGCAACCCGAACCGGCCCACCCCCGGCCGACGCCACAACCGCCAGAAACAGAGAGTCAGGAGCATCCCATGGCCGAGAAGACCTACACCGTGTCCGGCATGAACTGCGGCCACTGCGCCGCGAGCATCACCGAAGAGGTGAGGGACGTACCCGGTGTCACCAAGGTCGACGTCGACGTCCCGGCAGGGCGGGTGACGGTACACGCAGAGGCGGTCGACGACGACGCCGTACGGGCTGCGATCACCGAGGCGGGCTACGAGGTGACCGCCGCCGCGCAAGGCGCCGCGGTCTGAGCCGCACGACGCCCGGCCCGTCGTTTCGCGATCGACGCGTACCTTCGGCCAGGCAGGGGAGCGCCGTCCGCGCGCCCCTGCCTGGGCAGAGGACCCGCCCCACGCTCGAGAACAGCCCCCACACCAACGGATTCGAGGGAGTTCCCCGTGCATCACCCGACCCTGGCACGCACCCTGCACCGTCTCGGCGCCCTCACGGCAGCCGCATTCGTGGTCACTGTCGCCACCGCGGGACCGGCCGCGGCCCATGCCGAGGTCGAGGCCGAGGGCGCCCGGGCCCTCGGCCGGAACGTCGTCCTGACGTTCTCCGCGGCGTCCGAGTCCGGCTCCGCGGGCATCACCAAGCTGGAAGTGGTCCTGCCCAAGGGCATCACACCCGGCGACATCACCTACAAGGAGGGCCCGGACGGCTGGAAACTCGCCCCCACCGGCCGGGGCTACACCGTCTCGGGGCCGAAGCTCGCCGTGGGGGAGGACGCCGAATACGTCGTCACCGTACGGCAGTTGCCCGATGCCGAGTCCCTCGTCTTCAAGACCCTGCAGACCTACAGCGACGGCAAGGTCGACCGCTGGATCGAACTTGACGACGAGGAGAGCGGGGACGGCCACGGACACGGCCATCCCGCACCGCGCCTCGAGCTGAAGCCCGCCGAAGCCGGCGCCAAGGCGATCAGCCCCACACCCGCCGAGGAACCCACCGCCACCGCCGGCGAGCCCACTGCCCAGCCGGCCACAGCCACACCGGGCTCCTCGGCGAAGGCCGCGGCCGACGACGGCGAGGACGACGACGGCATGCCCCTCGCCGTGCCTGTCGGTATCGGTGCGGCCGTACTGGCCCTTGGCAGCGGAGCCTGGTGGCTCAAGCGCCGCCGCACCGGGGCCGCCTGAGAGGGAGCTGCGGAGTCGGGAACCCCCGATTCGGCAGCCGTCGGCAGGTAAGCACTACGGTCGCCGAAAGCAGTCGCGTTCCGGTCTCAGACCGTGCCCTGCTGGTCGGCTCGGAGGACAGCACCGAGGAGACCGGACGAGCAGGCCGCCGACAGCGACAGAGCACCGGTCCACAGGCCGGCCGGCCTGGGCGAGGTCGGGCACCCGGGCGCGGGCCGTGGGGACGACCGGCATCCGGCCGAGGTTGAGCAGGATGACGTACCTCGCGGCGCGTAGCCCGGCAGTCATGGAGCGGCGCAGGTCGAGCCGGTCACCCGCCTCGGGTGCCTCCCTTGCCCTGCAAACGCACGGGGGAAGGGGCACCGGGAGCTGGGTGAACACCTTGAGCACCGAGGACAGGGCGAACAGCCAGGACCGATCCTCAGGACACACCCGATGAGGACGACGGGGCGCACGCCGTACCGGTCGACGAGCCGGCCGCCGACCACGACCAGGCCCTGCTGGAGGAGGGTGCGCAGCTCCTTCCTCCCGGTTCAGGAGCGACGTCTTGACGAGAATCGGGTTCCCGTCACAGGGACGGTGCCTGGGTGCTCCGACCTCGGTGAGTGGATCAAGGGCGGTAGATCATTTCGAGCAGGCCGGCGGCGATGAGCATCCACGCGCCGATGCCCATGAGCCACCACCACTCGGCGAGAGCGCCTGCCGTGACGAGGACACCGGACCCGATCATGAGCACGATGATCCTGGTCCCCATACTCCAGTGCCGAAGTGCCTTCATGTCCCATCAGTCCCGTCACTGGGTTTGAGTGGTCTTGTGGTCACCGGATCCTCGCGGTGCCGGACGTGCAGCGGTTCTGGCGCGGTCTGCGTGCATGGGGGAGTGCCGCCGGGGTCTCCTGCCCGGCGCACCGCCGCGTCGGGCGAGGCACGGCATGTCAACCGGCGTGCACGCGCGGGCGGCGTGTGGGGTCGGGTTCCGCCTCGCGCAGTACCTCGCGGGTGACCGGGGCGACCTCGCCCTGGCCGAAGAGGAAGAAGCGCAGGAAGTTGGCGAAGGGGTTGCCCTCGGTCCATTCGAAGTAGATGTGCGGGATGCGGCCGGTCGTGTCGCGGACGTGCAGGAGCAGTGCGGCGAGCGCGTTGGGGATGGAGGACGACTCCAGGGTCAGGACACGGTAGCGGCCGTGCATGACCGCGCCGCGCACGACCAGACCGGCCTCGAACTCCGACGGGTCGGTGACGGTGACCTCGACGAAGACGAAGTCCTCCTGCTCGGGCAGGTCGTTGTCGTTGCGGATCTGCTCGATCTTGTCGCGGTACTCGGCCTTGTCGCGGGCGTCGGGCTCGTTGGCGATGAACCGGATCTTGCGGCTGGCGATGTCCCGGACGAATCGTTCCGCCATGTCGTCGAGGCGCACGTCGGTCACGCGCAGTTCGAAGGCGCGCATCAGCCGCGAGAGGAGGGAGATGAGGATGATGCCCGCGATGAAGCAGGCGCCGATCTTCACGCCGTCGGGACGCTCGATGACGTTGACGACGGTCGTGTAGAGGAAGACCACCGAGATGACGCCGAAGCCGACGGTCCAGTTCCGCTGGCCCGCCTTGCGCGCGGCGATGGTCACCGCGATCGCGGCTGAGGTGATCAGCACGAGGACGCCGGTGGCGTAGGCGCCGCCCTGGGCGTCGACGTCGGCGTTGAAGATCCAGGTGACCAGGAAGCCCACCAGGGTGAAGACGATGACCATGGGCCGCACCGCGCGGGCCCAGTGCGGGGCCATGCCGTAGCGCGGCAGGTAGCGCGGCATCAGGTTGAGCAGGCCGGCCATCGCGGAGGCGCCGGCGAACCACAGGATGCAGATCGTCGAGATGTCGTAGACCGTCCCGAAGGCGTTGCCCAGGTAGTCGTGCGCCAGGTACGCCAGAGCACGGCCGTTGGCCTTGCCGCCCTCCTCGAACTCCTTTTCCGGGATGAGCAGGGTGGTGATGAAGCTGGTCGTGATCAGGAAGACGCTCATGATCAGCGCGGCCGTGGTGAGCAGCTTCTTCGTGTCCCGGATACGGCCCTTGGGCTGCTGCTCGGTGTCGCCGGGGTCGCCCTTGACGTGCGGCATCACGGCGACACCGGTCTCGAAGCCGGACATGCCGAGCGCCAGCTTGGGGAAGACGATCAGCGCCATCCCGATCATCACGAAGAAGTTGCCGTGCTCGGCGGTCAGCGCGTTCGACCAGTCGGTGACGACATGCCCCTCGGTGACGACGTGGTAGAGGCCGACGACGACCACCACCGCGTTGAGCGCGAGGTAACTGGCCACCAGTGCGACGGCCACGCCGATCGCCTCCAGGAACCCCTTGAGGAACACCGCCCCGAGCAGCGCGATGAGGATCATCGTGATCAGCACCTGCTGGTCGTGCAGGGCCTCTTCGAGGTGCGGGTTCTCGACGAGGTGGGTCGAGGCGTCCGCGGCGGACAGGGTGATGGTGATCAGGAAGTCGGTGGCGGCGAAGCCCAGCAGTGTCAGGACGAACAGCTTGCCCTTCCAGAAGGACAGCAGCCGCTCGAGCATCGCGATCGAGCCCTCGCCGTGCGGGCTCTCCTCCGCCACCCTCCGGTAGACCGGCAGGGCGCCCGCCAGGGTGACGATCACCAGCACCATGGTCGCGATCGGCGACAGCAGGCCGGCGGCGAGGGCCGCGATGCCCGGCTGGTAACCGAGGGTGGAGAAGTAGTCGACGCCGGTCAGGCACATCACGCGGTACCAGGGCTGGCCCTTGTGCTGCAGCTGGGATTCCGGGCGGGGCCCCACCCGCCCCTGGTCCTTGCCCATGTCGGCCAGGCCCTCCAGCATCCAGGCACGCAGCCGGTGCGGTGGGTGCTCGGTGCTGGCCATCGGCGTGCTCCTGTGTGCTGCTCGGTGTGCGGTCCGGCCATCACGCGGACGGCCGGACCAGCGTAAGCAGAGAGTGACGCCTGGCCCCACGCTTGCCCTGAGCGAACCCGTCAGGATCCCGTTAAGAGTGGCTGCTGAACGGCCTCGCAGCTACGCGGAGGCCGGTCCGTGCGGTTCGCTTCAGGCACTGAGCCGATCGTGTGCCACGGGGCTCCCCGCCGCGAAGTGGACATACTCCCGTACCAGGCGGAATCCAGCGGTCCAGGCCAGGAGGCGGCTGGCCCGGTTGTGAACCGAGCAGTTCCAGCTGGGGGTGTGGCCGCGGGAGGCGATGTCCTCGCACAGGGCGCTCACGCAGGCCAGAGCCAGGTGGTGGCGTCTGCGGTCGGCGACGGTATGGACGGCTACGTCCTCGTGCCCCGTGCCGCGGAAGTAGGTGCAGGCCACCGCCAGGAGTCGTCCTGTGCGGCCCACCGCGGCCCAGGCGTGTCCGGACGTGGCGAGACCGCGCGGACCGCCCCAGCTTGCCCAGAGCCAGGAAGCGTCGGAGTGGAGGGCGCGCACGGCGTCGGTGTCTGCCGGGTCCAGGCGCCGTACGGTCACCGCGCGGGAGACGGTGGCGGGCTGTGGAGCGGCCTGAAGCGTCCAGATCATGCGTTCCCAGGGTGTGAGGCGGTCGAAGGCGGCGCCCAGAGCGGGCAGGAACCGCGCCGGCGCTTCGACACGGTTGCCGGCCAGCGGCGCGAACACAGACGGGGTGAGCCCTTCCGGATTTCCCCGCAGGACGACATGGCCTGCGCAGGAGACGGCGACCGTGCGCGGCCGCACGGGTCGGTCGGCCCACCACCGGCCGATGCCCGTGGCCAGCACGTGCTCACCGATCGTGGCGGGGCCGGGGGAGCCGGTGGGGAACCAGCGGACGAGCGCGCGGGGGTCCGGCGTCGAGATCTCGATCATCAGTGCCTTGTGTGAGGAGAGTGGGGACACGGACCGGGCGGGGACCGGGGCTCCGGTCGCCCGCCCGCGGGCATGGCTTGACTTCAGCGCTGACCGGCCTTGCGGCCGTGGTTGGCCTTCTTCTTGCGGCGGTCCTTCTTCTTGCGGCTTCGTTTTGACATGCGGGTGAACTCCTGTGCGGGAGAGAGTGGGTTCAAGCGGCGCGGCCGACGAGCAGGTCCGCCAGCTTGTTCAGGCGCCGGACCGTACGGTCCTCCCTCGCTGCCGGGGCCGGGTCGACTCGCTCGTCGCGCTCGTAGTAGGCGCCATTGACGATCTCGACGGCCGGGTCGCACAGGCGCACCACGTGGGCCGCGCCCTCGGCAGGGGACACGCCCGATGGGGCGTACAGCGGAAGCAGGGCGGTGTCGCAGACGCCCGGGTGCACGGAGACCGCCGTGACGCGCGGGTCGGCGGCGAACACCGTGAGGGCCAGCTGCGACTGCGCGTACGCGGCGAGTCGGGAGTAGCGGCGGGCGCGGTTGGGGTCGGCCCACTGGATGGAGGCCGTGCGGTGCAGGGAGGACGAGACGTTCACGACCCGTCCGCCGGGGTCACTGGTGAGTGCCGGCTCCAACAGGCAGGTGAGCAGGTAGTGGGCCAGGAAGTTGACCTGGAAGGCGATCTCGTTGCCGTCGGCGGTGACGGTGTGCCGCTCGGGCGCGGCCATGCCCGCGTTGTTGACGAGAGCGGTCAGGTGCGGGTGCTCGACGGTGATCCTGTGGGCCAGGGCCTCGACCTCTTCGAGACGAGCGAAGTCGGCCGCGTACGTGCACAGTCGGTTCGCGTCGACGCCCGCCGTGGCGACGAGAGCGTCCGCGGCCGCGCGCGAGTCTTCGGCGGTGCGGCCGTGCAGCAGCACGGTGGCACCGCGCTCGGCGAGCTGCCGAGCGGTTTCGTAGCCGATGCCGGCGGTGGCGCCGGTGACCAGGACGGTGCGGCCGGACAAGGACGACAGGGCTGAGTCGGACATGATCCAATCCAGGGGTTCGGCACGCCTGCGCAGCCCCGGGTCAGGGGTGGTGTGCGTGCGAAGGGGAAGGAGGACCGAGGGGCACCGGAGTCGGTCACGGCACCCTCGGGTGACGGAAGGCGGCGTCGGCTGACGCGCGTCGAGGAGGCGCGGGCGCTTCCCGTCAGCGCGGCTCGCGGCGCGACGGCCGAGCAGGACTCGGCGGTCGGTCGAAGAGGAGCCAGGCGCTGTTCACGAGGACCATCGAAGCCGTGTCGCACGGGCGGGGCAAGCCGGATTCCCGTTCTCTGACGGGACTCTGACGCACGCATACGGGTCCCTGACGCGCACGCCAGGCAGAGGGACGCGGCTCAGCCAAGGCCGGGCACCCCGGAGACCAGCAGATCGATCAGTTTGATGCCCAGGAAAGGCAGGACGAGACCGCCGAGCCCGTACAGCAACAGGTTGCGGCGCAGCAGGTCGTGAGCGGAGGACGGGGTGTAACGCACTCCGCGCAGGGCCAGCGGGATCAGAGCGAGGATGATCAGCGCGTTGAAGATGATCGCGGAGGTGATCGCCGAGGTCGGACTGTGCAGGCCCATGACGTTCAGGGACTGAAGGCCCGGGTGGGCCCCCGCGAACATCGCCGGGATGATGGCGAAGTACTTCGCGACGTCGTTGGTGATGGAGAAGGTGGTCAAGGCGCCGCGGGTGATGAGGAGTTGTTTGCCGATCTCGACGATCTCGACGAGCTTGGTCGGGTTGGAGTCGAGATCGACCATGTTGCCGGCCTCCTTGGCGGCCGACGTGCCCGTGTTCATCGCCACGCCGACGTCCGCCTGTGCGAGCGCGGGAGCGTCGTTGGTGCCGTCGCCGGTCATCGCGACCAGCTGGCCGTCCTCCTGTTCCCGCCGGATCAGCGCCAGCTTGTCCTCGGGCGTCGCCTCGGCCAAGTAGTCGTCCACGCCCGCCTCTTCGGCGATGGCGCGGGCGGTGAGCGGGTTGTCGCCGGTGATCATCACCGTGCGGATCCCCATACGGCGCAGTTCGGCGAAGCGTTCCCGGATACCGTCCTTGACGACGTCCTTGAGGTGGATCAGGCCGAGCACCCTGGGGCCGTCCCAGTCGTGCACGGCCACCAGGAGGGGCGTACCGCCGCCGGAGGCCACGGCGTCGGCGTACAGCCGTGCCTCGGGGGGCACGTGGCCGCCGTACATGGCCACCCACTCGACGACCTGCTGCGCGGCACCCTTACGGATGGCGCACACCGCACCGGCCTCCCACCGCAGGTCGACGCCGCTCATCCGGGTCTGTGCGCTGAACGGTACCCACCGGGCATGGGCCAACTCCCGCTCGGCGGGCGCCCGCAGCCCGTACCGCCGCTTGGCCAGGACCACCACGGAGCGGCCCTCGGGTGTCTCGTCGGCGAGGGAGGACAACTGGGCGGCCTCCGCGAGCAGACGGACATCGACGCCGGGCAGCGGAACCAAGGCGGCGGCCTCGCGGTTGCCGAGGGTGATGGTCCCGGTCTTGTCCAGCAGCAGGGTGTTCACGTCACCCGCCGCCTCGACCGCCCGGCCCGACATGGTCAGCACGTTGCGCTGCACCAGGCGGTCCATGCCGGCGATGCCGATCGCGGAGAGCAGGGCGCCGATCGTGGTGGGAATGAGCGTGACGAGGAGGGCGACCAGCACGGTCGTCGACTGGGCCGCGTCCGCGTATGCGGCCATCGGCTGGAGGGTGACCACGACCAGGACGAAGACGATGGTCAGGGACGACAGCAGGATGTTCAGGGCGATCTCGTTCGGGGTCTTCTGCCGCGAGGCGCCCTCGACCAGCGCGATCATGCGGTCCAGGAAGCTGTGCCCGGGCCGGGCACTGACCCGTACGACGATCCGGTCGGACAGCACCGTCGTCCCGCCCGTGACCCCGCTGCGGTCGCCGCCGGCCTCGCGGATCACGGGCGCGGACTCCCCGGTGATCGCCGACTCGTCCACCGCGGCGACACCGTCGATGACGTCACCGTCCGCCGGGACCATCTCGCCCGCCTCGACGAGCACGACGTCCAGCGGTTTCAGGTCGGTGGCGGCGACGGCTTCGGAGCGGGCGGTGTCGGCATGCGTCCCCCAGCGCCAGTCCAGCAGGCGCAGCGCCACCGTGTCCGTGCGGGCCCGGCGCAGCGACTCGGCCTGCGCTTTGCCGCGGCCCTCGGCGACGGCCTCCGCGAGGTTGGCGAAGACGACCGTCAGCCAGAGCCACACGCTGATGACCCAGGTGAAAACCGTCGGGTTCAGCAGCGCCGACAGCGTGGTGAGGACCGCGCCGGCGGAGACGACGAACAGCACCGGGTTCTTGACCAGTGCGCGCGGGTGGAGCTTGCGCAGTGCCTCGGGGAAGGAGCGCACGAGCTGGGCCGGTTCGAACAGACCGCTCGGCGCGCGGCGTCTCCCTCTTCGCTCCGGTCCGAGCCGCGCTCCGTGCTCCGGGTGTGACGGTGGGGCCTGGTCGGGGGCAGCGGGAAGCATGGACACCCTCGTGGTGTGGTGTGGTGTGGGTGGTGTGGTCGTGGGCGCAGCGGCTGCGGTGCGATGGTGCCGTGGCCCGCACCGCACCTGTCGGCGGCGCACGCGCTTATGGCTCGGGCGTAAACCACCGATCCGGGCGGTTCCGGTGGGCAGCCGAGTGGCAATCTAGTCTTGATCGCCTCCGCGATCGTCGGGTCGAGCGGAACATTTGCGGTGCCCATACGGGCGAGGGGCTCGGCCGTCAAAGTGTCGTCAACGGCAGCCGAACATCCGTCAGGAGGCCGTCAACGGGGCTGAGATCGATCGGCGAGCCGGCGCACAATGCAGGACGGGGACGGGTGACCGTCCCTGACGGGACGCCGCCGGCTCATGTTTCTCACGCCCTGCCGGGCGGGGTCCCCGTACCGGGGCAGTGCACCGTCATGGAAGCGCGGTGGCCGCCCCGCCCGGGGCAGCCCGGACCGAGGCGGTTCACGACGGCCGGGCCCGGTGCCGGGCTGCTCCCTGGCTGCGCGCGGAGTGCGAGCCGTACTGCTCCGGCCTCCGCGCGGCTGTGCGGAGGGATGGTCAGAGCCACTTGTTGCGGCGCAGAGCCCGGTAGATGAGCGTGCAGACGATGACGATGACGGTCAGGACGGCGGGGTAGCCGTAGCGCCAGGTCAGTTCGGGCATGTGGTCGAAGTTCATGCCGTAGACGCCGGCGATCATGGTGGGGACGGCGATGAGGGCGGCCATGGCGCTGATGCGGCGCATGTCGAAGTTCTGCTGGACGCTGAGCTGGGCGATGCTCGCGTTCAGCATGTCGGTGACCAGTTCATCGAACCCGTTGATCGTCTCGGCGGCGCGCTGGTGATGGTCGGAGACGTCACGCAGGTATGCGGTGACCTTGGCGGGGATGTCCGCGACGGTGCCGGAGGCGAGGCGCTGCAGCGGCCCGGAGAGCGGGGCGACCGCCCGCCGGAACTCCAGGAGCTCGCGTTTGAGCTGGTAGATGCGGGCGGCATCGACGGGCCGGTCCGGGGAGAACACCTCCGCTTCGAGGTCCTCGACGTCGCTCTGAAACGCGTCGGCGACCTCCAGGTAGCGGTCGACGACCAGGTCGGCGACCGCGTGCACGATCGCGGCGGGCCCGTGGCCCAGATGGTCGGGGTCGGCCTCCAGGCGGCGGCGTACTCCGTCCAGGGGCGGCGCGCTGCCGTGGCGGACGCTGATGGCGAAGCCGGGCCCCGCGAAGAGCATGATCTCGCCGGTGTCGACGATCTCGCTGGTGGCGGTGACCTGCTCGTGGTCGACGTAGACGATCGTCTTCAGCACCAGAAAGAGGGTGTCGCCGTAGCGCTCCAGCTTCGGCCGCTGGTGGGCGTGGACGGCGTCCTCGACGGCGAGGGGGTGCAGGCCGAAGGCGGCGGCTACTTGCTGGATCTGCTCCGCGGTCGGCTCGTACAGACCGATCCACGCGAACCGGCCCGCCTTCGGGTCTATCCGGTCCAGGATCCTGTTGAGCCCGACGTGGCCCGGGACCCGCTCGCCGTCCTCGTACAGGGCGCAGTCCACCACCGCTGTCGGCAGATCCCCACCGTCTTCGTTCCGCGGTGCCATCGGACGGTCCTTTCCTCTTGCTGCCTTGCGACTCGCCTGCCCCCGACTCGTGCCCCGGAGGGGCGCTACTCGGTCAGGGGGATGTGCAAGACGGGCCGGGCGCGAGGCGGCGATGACAGCGTACGCAGAGCCGACTCCGTGGGGACACGCTTCTGGGACCTCGACGCCGTCGGCTGGCCGTACGGCGAGATCGAGCTGCGCACCTATGGCAACGGCCACTACCTCGGCCGGCTCATGCTCACCTCCGGGTCCGGTCCGGCCGCTCCGGGCCCGGCCCGTGGCAGTGACGCTCGCGACCAGACGGGGTCGGCGCTGGGCACGGGAGGTCCCGTCGGACAGGGCTGACGCTCACTCCAGACCGGAGATCCTGAAAACAGCGCGGGCTGTTTCGCGGTCTACGCGCTCCGAGAGGCGTCGCAAGGCGGTGGCGCCGCAGAGCAGCAAGCCGTCGGCGGCGGCCTTGCGGGCCCCCCGCTCCAGGCAGAACCACAGGTGCGGGTGGCGCACCAGGACCTCGGGGTCGATCTCGGCACGGTTTCCCAGGCGATCGCGCAGCAGGAGCCGTTGAGAGACCCCGTCAAGGCAGCGGACCGACACCAGCAGATCCGTCCGGACCCGGTGCCTGCGGACCAGGCCGCGCGTGGTCAGCCAGTGGTTGCCCGCGGACACGCGCTGGGGGTAGAGCACGGCGTAGAGCAGTCCGGCGAGGGCGCACCACAGCACGGCCCGCCATGGGGTGATCAGGCCGGAGCCCCAGTCGAGCAGGAGGAGGAAGGCGAGCAGTGCGGCTGCGCAGAGGACCGCGCTGCGCAGCTCTTGTGCGCGCTCGAGGTCGTTCGTCGCCTCACTGGTTCCGTCGGGGTCCTCCGGCCGTGCGTCGAGCCGTCCCCGGTGTGCATCGTCACGGCGTCCCATGGGCTGGACGCTAGTGAGCCCGGGCTGCCGAACGGCGCACCTTGACGCGGCTCTGACGGATGCCGAACGGCATCTTGCTCCGATGCCGCCTCTCACCGCCCGAGTGGTCACGCGGCCGGGTCGAGGCGCTCGGCTGTAGCCAGGGTCACTTCTGTCAACATCTCGTCAGTTTTGACCTGTCGAGGCCGCCGGTGACGTCTCGACGCTGCTGCTGGACAAGACCGGCACCATCACCCTGGGCAACCGGCAGGCCGCCGAGTTCGTGCCCGTGCGCGGCACGACCGAGGCGCAGGTGGCCGACGCGGCGCAGCTCTCGTCGCTGGCCGACGAGACACCCGAAGGCCGCTCCATCGTGGTTCTCGCCAAGGAGAAGTACGGGTTGCGCGAGCGCCACCAGGGCGAGCTGGTGGGTGCCGAGTGGATCGCCTTCACCGCCCAGACCCGGATGTCGGGCGTGGACCTTCGCACTGGTCGTGGGCCACCGTGGACACGGTGCCCTGGCGCGCCGCCTCTTCACCGATTCCATCGGACTCGGTGTGGCAGGACGCGCGTCGTGCCCCATCGTGGTCGTAGGCCACTCCGTCCCGGAGCGCCCGTCAGCAGGCCGTCAGGTCGTCCTCGGCGTCGGGGAGGGAACCGACGCCGACGCCGCTCCGGTCACCTTCGCCCTCCAGGAGGCACAGGCACGAGGTTGCGACCTGGTCGTGGTGCATGCCCGGAGCCGGCAGGAAACACGGCAGGATCCACCCGGCCTCGGCAGCTCGCAGGCAGCCGAAGCCCTCCTGGGTGCGGCAGTGCCGGACCGGACGGCCATCGAACGGGGCGTCGTCGTACACAGACGAGTCGTCGACGGACCCACGCGGGATGCCCTGCTCCGAGCCACGGACCACGCCGATCTCCTGGTCCTCGGAGTCCGGCACAGGCACGGCATGGGACGCCGCGAACTCGGACCCACCCACCACGCCGCACTACGCCACTCGCCCTGCCCCGTGGCCCTCGTAGGCGGCGACTGGTCTTCCCCCTGAGGGTCGGTGTCGTGATGGGGCGAGCCCGTGACGCTCGTTTGACGCTCCGAGTGTCCGCGGGCCCTCATTTGAGACCGAGTACCACCTCTGACCTGCTGTTTCCTCATCTGCGCCCAGGATGACGTGTTTCCGATGACGCACCACGTGGAGTGTGTGGCGATCCTCGAACCTGCGGGCAAGGGGTCCTGACCTGCGCTTTTGTTGTCCGGGTGGGTTGTTCGACCTGCTTCCCACCGTGCAGCGGTTCGAGCGGACGGATCGATCTTTGGAAGCTCTCCGACCTGCGGTTTCGTGAGCGAGGCGCCTGCATGGGTGACGCCTTCGGAGGGCCGTTCGGAGATTCTTGACGCTCGGATGACGCTCTAAGCGGAAGCCTCTGCTGCGCCGCCGCAGGCGGAGCGAGTGACCCTCCCGGCCTCACGCTTCTGGGAGGCCGGGAACGTGGCCCGACCGCACCACTCTGATACCGGCCTGGTATCATCCTTGTATGGCGATGACACTTCGACTCCCCGACGACCTTGACGCGAAGCTCACCGAGCGGGCTCGTCGGGAGGGCCGCAGCAAGCAGGAACTTGCCATTGAGGCCATCCGTGACGCCCAGAACCGGGCCGAGCTGAAGGTCGATGACGTCCTGGCCGAGCTTATGGACAGCGATGCGGAGATCCTGGACTACCTGAAGTGACGGACGTGCGCTACATCCAGATCGACGAGATCCTGGCCATCGCCCGCACGGTCAACGGTACCGAGCACAGCGTGCGTGACATGGGCCTTCTGGTGTCGGCGATTGAGCGACCCAGGACGAACGTGTTCGGAGCCGAGTTGTATCCCACGCTGCACGAGAAGGCTGCGGCACTGCTGCACTCCGTCGCCCGCAATCACGCGCTGATCGACGGCAACAAGCGCACCGCCTGGCTCGCCATGCGTGTCTTCCTGCGGTTCAACGGCGTCAGTGCCGGTACGGTCCCGCCGCCCGTCTCCGTGGCCGGCCCGTTCGTGGAGGACGTCGCGCAGGACAACATCGATGTACCGGCCATCGCCAAGCGCCTCGCGACCTGGTTCCCCGTTTCCTGACGTTCGACGAGGCAAGGGCGCCTCAGGTGGGGTGTGTGGCGATTCTGGAGCTTACTGCAAAGGTGATCTGACCTGCAGTTTTCATGAGTTGCCCGGGCGTAGCCGGGCGTGCTCGACACCTGCGGTTCCAATCCCGGACTGCTGCGGCAGGTGGCGGCGCTGGTGCACCTCTCCGGCCGGGCCGTGTTCGTGGCGTTAACGCTCCGGTTCTACGGAATTCGTGAACGCGGTAGGCGGATTCGATCGTCGTAGGCCAACGCAAAGTGAAGGCCACCTCCACCGAGACCCGCGGCAACCCGGGCTGCAGACACAGCCGGGGATGTTGGTGACACTCGCGGGATGCATCGTGGTCATGGTCGCCACCCAGAGGACCAGGGCCACCCGATGACCGGCCCTGCACGCTTGGTGCGGCATGCCTGGTCCTTGACCGCCTGGTGGTTGCTGCTGGCCCTGGCCCTGTGGCTCTTTGGCCAGGCCGTCGGCCAGACCTCTTCCCTCACGGCATGCGCCGCTTCATCAGCGTTCCTGATCGGCATCGGGGAGATCGGCGACTGGCTGCGTCGGCGCCTGGCGGCTCACCGTGTGCAGACAGCGCCCGCGACCAAACGGTCCCGCTCAAAGCACGTCCAGGGGTGATCTGGTGCACGATCACGCAGGACCGGATCGGCGGGACGCTCAGCGGCGTCCGCGCGGTGCGCCAGCGGTGCGATGTGCCGGTTCGGTGTCAAGCACTCCACCTGCGTTGACCTTCGGTTGTGGCGACTCCTGCTTCGTGCGACATCTTTCCGATGACGCACCACGTGGAGTGTGTTGCCCTCCTTGAAGCGGCGGCCATGGGCGCCTGACCTCGGGTCTTGTGCGTGCGCCTGCGCGCGGGTTCGCGGTGCGTCCCGCCCTCATGTGTGCCGAATCCCCTCCAGAGGGTCTTTCTGGAGGGGACAGTGGCAGGCCGCCTAAGGCTTGGGCGCAGGTGGTTGTTCCCCCGAGCCCCGGACGATCAGCCGCGTCGGAACGGTGATGGTGCGTGCCCGGGTGCGGTCGCCGTCGAGTCGGGCCAGGGCGGTGGCCGCGGCGTTGCGGCCGATTTCCTCGGGGTCCTGGGCGACGACCGTCAGGGCCGGCTCCAGGGCTTCGGCGAGTGACACGTCGTCGAAGGCCACGACTGCGACGTCCTTGCGTTTGCTGCGGGCGAGTTCGGCGACGATGCCGAGCGCCATGATGTTGTTCCCGGCGAACAGAGCCGTGGGGGGATCGGGCAGTTCGAGGAGTTGAGCCGTCACCACCTCCGCGCCCTGCTGGTCGTGTGCGCTCACGACGAGTGAGCGGTCGTGGGCGATGTCGGCTTCGCGCAGGGCCTCGCGGTATCCGGCCAGGCGTTCGCGGCGGGTGTAGAGCTTGGTGGGCAGGTCACCGACGAAGCCGATACGGCGGTGGCCGTGGGCGATGAGGTGCGCGACACCCTCCTGGGCCCCCGCACGGTTGGAGCTGACGATGCTGTCCGTGGACAGGCCGGCCCCCGGCCGGTCGAGGAAGACGATGGGCAGCCCCGCGGTACGGTGCGACTTGAGGTCGGAGTGGTCGGCGCCGACGGACGGCACGACGATCATAATGCTGACGCGCCGGGCGAGGAACTGTGCCGTCAGGGAGCGTTCCCGCTCGGGGTCGTCGGCGGACGACCCCATGAGCAGCGTCAGGCCACGGTCCCGGACCGTGTCCTCGATACCGTGGGCCACGGCTCCGAAGAAGGGGTTGGCCAGGTCGGGGACGACCAGCCCTATGGTCGTGTCCGGACCGCCGACGCGGATGTTGCGGGCCATGAGGTTCGGCTGGAAGCCCAACTTGGCCACCGCGGCGAGCACCTGCTCCCTGGTCTCGGCCGAGGCGGGGCCGTCCTCGTTGAGGACGCGGGAGACGGTCTTGGCACTGACGCCCACTTCTCGGGCGACGTCTGCCAGGGTCGGGCGGCGGTTCGCTGCCATGGAGGAAACAGTCTCCTGTGCTCGTCGGTCCCGGCCGCGGCCTCGGCCGGAACCTGTGAGTGCTTCACTTGGCCTGGACTCCCGCGGCCTTCGCGGCCTCGGAATCCGCTACGACAGTATCTCCAGCCGCGTCGACGTTGAGCGCTCCGGTCATGATGGCCACGACCTCCGCCATGGAGTAGTCGGACGGCTTGATCACGGCAGCGCGCCGGCCCAGCCGGTGGACGTGGATCCGGTCGGCGATCTCGAAGACGTGCGGCATGTTGTGGCTGATCAGGACGACCGGCATGCCCTTGTCCCGGACCCGGCGGATCAGGTCGAGGACCTGACCGGACTCCTTGACGCCGAGGGCCGCCGTGGGTTCGTCCATGACGACGACGCTGCGGGCCCAGGCGACGGCGCGGGCGACCGCGACGGCCTGCCGCTGTCCGCCGGAGAGCGTCTCCACCGACTGGGTCAGCGAGCGCAGGCCGATCTTCAGGTCGGCCATGTGATCGGCAGCCTCCTGACGCATGCGCTTCTTGTCGAGCATGCGGAAGGCACTGCCGAGGAGGCCCGGGCGGCGCAGCTCGCGGCCGAGGAACATGTTCGAGGCGATGTCCATGGAGGCGGCCACGGCGAGGTCCTGATAGACCGTCTCGATGCCGTGGGCGCGTGCGCTCTGCGGGCCGGAGAACTGGATCGGCTTGCCGTGGAGGCGTATCTCGCCCTCGTCCGGCACCACCGCGCCGGTCAGGGCCTTGATGAGGCTGGTCTTGCCGGCTCCGTTGTCGCCGATGACGGCCAGGACCTCGCCGGGCAGCAGGTCGAAGTCGGCGCCGTCGATGGCGGTGACGTGGCCGTAGCGCTTGACCAGACCGCGAGCCTGCAGAACGGGGGTCTCAGTGGTGGTGGTCATCGGACCTTCCTCCGGGAGATCTGGTCGACGGTCACCGCGAGGATGACCAGGACACCGGTGATCAGCGTCTGGTAGATCGAGGCGACGCCCATCAGCTGGAGCCCGTTGCGGAAGACGCCGACGATGAGGACGCCGATGAACGTGCCCAGGACCGACCCGCGTCCGCCGAAGAGGCTGGTGCCGCCGAGGACCACGGCGGTGATGCTGTCGAGGTTGTCGGTCTGCCCGGCCTGCGGGTCGCCGACTCCGGTGCGGGAGATGAGCAGCAGGGCGGCGATGCCGTAGAGGAGACCGGCCACGGTGTAGACCCCGATGGTCAGCCGGGAGGTGCGGATGCCGTTCAGTCGCGCCGCTTCCGGGCTGTTGCCCAGCGCGTAGACGTGCCTGCCCCAGCCGGTGCTGCTCAGCGCGTAGGCGAGGAGGAGGAACAGGGCGATGGTGACCAGCGAGCCGTAGGTGATGTCGGTCCTGCCGAGCGGGAAGGTCTGCCCGAGGGCCGTCAGCGGGCCGGGCAGGTTGGTGACCGTCTGCTCCTCGGAGTAGATGTGGGTCAGCGCGAACGCCACGTTGAGCATGCCCAGGGTGACGATGAACGGCGGCAGCGGGATCTTCTGCACCAGTGCCCCGTTGAGCATGCCGAAGCCGGCGCAGACGGTCAGGCCCAGCGCGATCGCGGCGAGCGGTGGCAGGGAGCCTTCGGCGGCCATCTTGGCGATCATGATGCTGCCGAACGCCATCACCGCCCCGCAGGACAGGTCGATGCCCGCGGTCAGGATGATCAGGGTCTGGCCGATGGCCAGCGTGCCGACGACCATGACCTGCTGCACGATCAGCGAGAAGTTCCCGCCGGTGAGGAACTGGTCGGTCGAGACGGAGAAGAAGGCGCAGGCCAGCAGGAGCGCGACCAGCGGGCCCGTGGTCGGTTGCGTGAGCAGTCTGCGGACCGTGGTCGGCGCTTTGAGCTCCGCGTACGGCGTGGACGTGGAGGGTGGCGTAGACGTGGCAGTCATGCGAGGTCCTTGTCGGAAGACAGAAGTCCTTGTCCGGCCTTGCCGGGCGGCAGGAGGACGAGGGGGCGGCCGTCCCAGGTCGGGGAGGAGGGGCCGGCCGCCCCGCTGAGGGGCGTCGAACACCGGCGGCTACGAGGGCGGCTGGGGGCGGGGGCTCAGCCCCAGCAGTTCTCCAGGCCGTAGGCGGTGTCCTTCGACGTGACCCCGTCCTGCGCCTTGTCGGTGATCAGGGTGACGCCGGTGTCGGTGTAACCCGATGCCTTCTTGCCGTCCTTGGCGTAGGTCACCACGGCCTTGACGCCCTCGGCGGCCATCTTCAGCGGGTACTGCTGCGAGGTCGCGGCGATCTTGCCCTCCTTGACGGCCCGGGTGCCGGTGCAGCCGCCGTCGACGGAGACGATCAGGACGTCCTTCTCCCGGCCCTTGGCCTTGAGCGCGGTGTACGCACCCAGTGCTGCCGGTTCGTTGATCGTGTAGACGACGTTGATGCCGGGTTCCTTCTGGAGGCAGTTCTCCATCGCCGTCTGGCCCTTGGACTGGTCGCCGCCGGTGTCCTGGGCACAGGCGACGTCCTTGTCGGTGACGCCGAAGCCCTTGAGGAATCCGTTGTGCCGCTGAACGCCGACGGACACACCCGGCGCGAGGTCCAGGGCGGCTATCTTCGCGGTCTTGCCCTTCATCGCGGCCTTGGCGTACTCGCCGATCAGCTCGCCGGCCTTGAGGTTGTCGGTGGCGAAGAGGGCGTCGACCGCGCTCTGCGGCTCGGTCGGGGTGTCCAGGGCGATGACCAGAACACCCTTGGCCTTGGCCTTCTCGATCGCCGGCACGATCGCCTTGGAGTCGCTCGGGGTGATCAGGATGCCCTTCACGCCGGAGGCGACCATGTTCTCGATGGCGGTGACCTGCCCGGCGTTGTCTCCGTCGAACTTGCCGGCCGCGGTCATGAGCTTGACGCCCTCGGCCTTCGCCGTCTTCTCGGCGCCCTCCTTCATCTTGACGAAGAACGGGTTGGTGTCGGTCTTGGTGATGAGGCCGACCTTGACCTCGCCCGAGCCGGTGCTCGCGCTGCCCGATCCCGATCCGGATCCACAGGCGGTCAGGGCGAGCGCTGCGGCACCCGTGCACGCGGCGGCTCTGAGCAGAGAGGAGGGCAGACGAGAGGTGCGTGACATGAACGACTCCTGCGGGATGTCGGGCGGGTGGTCGGCAGCGAGGCCTGCCGTCCCGCGGTGTCAACGTTGACTGATGTCATCGTTGACACTGCTTGGCGAGGATGATGGACTCCGTTCCCCGGCAACGTCAATGCCTTTCACCCGTCACAAATCGGCAACGCCCCTCGGCGGTCGCCCGCCCGAAGTCGTACGTCGGCGTGCCTGGTTCATGCCCGTTTCCGCTCCGCGCGTTCCAAGAGAAGAGCAGCCATGAGCCCACCCCGGATCACCATCCTGGGAGCATGCGTCGCGGACGCGTTCACCGAACCCGCGAGCGCCGGAGACGAACTCGCCCTGCGTGTGCTGCCCGGCGGCGGACCCGCCAACACGGCAGTGGCCCTGGCCTGGCTCGGCACCCCGGCCCGCTTCCTCGCGCGGTTGTCGGGTGATGTGTTCGGGCGTCTGTTCCGCGCCCGCCTGGAGACCTCGGGAGCGGACCTGTCGAGTGCCGTCCCGGCCGCGGAACCCAGCACGCCGGCCGTGGCGGAACTGGACGCCCAGGGGCAGGCGGCGTTCTCCTTCCACGCGCAGAACACGGCCGACTGGCAGTGGACGGCCGAGGAGCTGGCCCGGGTGGATCTGTCCGGGACCGCCTGCGTGCACACCGGATCCCTGGCCCTGGTTCAGGAACCCGGAGCGGTGGTGGTGGAGGAGTTCCTGGCGGCCGCGGCACCTCACGCGACCATCAGCATCGACCCCAACGTCCGGCCGCTGCTGGTGCACCCCGACGTCTACCGTGCCCGGCTGGCGCACTGGTGCGGCCTTGCCGGCGTGCTGCGGCTGAGCGAGGACGACCTGGAACTCCTGCTGCCGGGCACACCGCCCGAGGAGGCGTGCGACATCTGGCACGCCGCCGGGGTGCGCCTCGTGGTGATCACACGAGGCGCCGACGGCGCCCTGGCCTCACTCGCCGGCGACCGGATGCAGGTGCCCGCCGTGCCGACGAGCGTCGCCGACACGGTCGGGGCGGGGGACTCCTTCACGGCCGGGCTGCTGCACCAGCTCGGCGTCCACGGCCTCCTCGGCGGCAGGCTGACGGATCTGAGTCTCGGCGACGTCGAGGCGGCCTGCCTGTTCGCCGTGCAGGTCGCCGCCCTGACCTGCTCGGTGGCCGGACCCAACCCGCCCTGGCAGGACCGGTTGGCGCCGCTCATGACGGACGCCTCCGCCGGCCGGCACCTCGACGCCACCCACTGAATCCCCCGGACAAGAACAGACAAGGGTAAGGACGAAAAATCGTGACGAAAACCCTGCTCGCCGAATTCACCGCCCGAGAGGGAGCGGAGGGCGAGGTCACCCGCCTGATCCGGGAGTACGCCCTGAAGGTGCGCGAAGAGGAAGGCAACCTGGCCTTCGACGTCTACGTCAAAGAAGCCGCCCCCCGTGCCTACTGGATCTTCGAGGTCTACCGCGACGAGGACGCCTTCCAGGCCCACCTGAACGCCCCGTACGGCGCCCCGTTCAACGCCGCCCTCATCCCGCTGATCGAGGAGGACGCCTCCGTACTCACGTTCCTCGAGCCGATCGACCGCACATGAATCCACTCGGCCGCACGTGGTCACCGCTGCCCCGGCGTCAGCTGTTGCGCGGGGCGACCAGGCCGGACTCGTAGGCGAGGACCACGAGTTGGGCCCGGTCGCGGGCGTGGAGTTTGGTCATGGCCCGGTTGATGTGGGTCTTCGCGGTCATCGGGCTGATCACCATGCGGTCGGCGATCTGATCGTTCGACAGGCCCTGAGCCGCCAGGGCGACCGCTTCGCGCTCCCGGCCGGTCAACTCCGCGAGCGCGGCGCCGGTGGCTGCGGGGAGGGGCTGGGCGACGTACCGGTGGATCAGCTTGCGGGTGATGGACGGGGCGAGCAGGGCGTCGCCGCGGGCGGCGACCCGTACGGCGTGCAGGAGGTCCTCCGGCACGATGTCCTTGACCAGGAACCCGGCGGCGCCGGCGCGCAATGCCTCGAAGACGTACTCGTCCATGCCGTAGTTGGTCAGCATGACGACGTGCACGCCGGTCAGGGCGGGGTCGGAGGCGATGCGCCGGGTCGCCTCGATGCCGTCCATGACCGGCATCTGGATGTCGATGAGTGCGACATCGGGCAGACACTCCTCCGCGAGGGCCACGGCCTGCCTGCCGTCGGCGGCTTCGGCCACGACCTCGATGTCGTCCTCGAGGTCGAGCAGCGCCCGGAAGCCGCTGCGGATGATCATCGGCTGGCTGGCGCTCGCCCGTGTCACCGGCCGTATCGGCACCGGCAACGCGCGCGTCGGAGCCGTGTCGGCATTGGCGGTGGGCCTGGTCGGCACGGCCCTCGCGGTGCTGCATCTGGCCACCTCCAGCGGCGGCCCTGGCACCGGCAACGGGATGGTGGGGGCCGTTGTGGCCATCCCCTTGGGGTTGATCGCCGTGGCAATGGGGTGGCGGGCCCTCGCCCGCTCGCGTGCAGCGGAGGGGGACGCCGAACCGGTTCTCGGCTCACGGAGGTGACCTGTTCCGGACGGGCCGCCGGAGCGCGCTGTCAGTGCTCCTCCTTGCGGGGAGCTCGCAGACACGCCCGCAGGTCTCGGAGATGACCCATCACGTGGAGTGCGTGGCGATCCTGGAGCCCGCGGGTAAGAGCCGCCGACCCCGTGGTTCGGCAGGTGCGGCGCTGGGGCCTTCGTCAGCGCCCGCGGCGGATGCGGATGGGGCCGCGGGCCTCGGCTTGCGTGACGGGGTGGCCGGACTGGGTCACCTCGGCCTTGCCGGCCGCCGCCAGGCTCCACGCCGCTCGGCGGGCCGGTTCCATCAGGGCTCGCCAGCCCTCGTCGTCGCCTTCGTAGGCCTCGCGGGCGGCGTCGGACGGACAGATCGACGACGTGGCCGCACGCCGCTCCAGCAGGGCCATGATGACCTGCTCCAGCCGCTGGGTGAGCTGCCGGTCCGTCTCCGCCATGTCATCCAGTGTGGCACCGTTCGACGGGGCGGTAGCCCCGGCAGGAGAGTTCGGGGGTGGGTTTCCCCCTACCACCTCCCATGTCTCAAAGTCATCAGCAAGGGATCACCGGGTCCTAGGCTCGGACGCGTCTTGTGATCTCGAAGGAGCCAGAACAGCTGTGACTGACGGACGAGTTGTTGTCGTGACCGGTGGAGGCTCGGGTATCGGGGAGGCCACCGCCCGGCTGTTGCGCGAAGCAGGTCACCATGTGGTCGTCTCGGGCCGGCGGAGCGAGCCGTTGCGGCGTCTCGAGCAGGAGATCGGGGTACTTGCGCATCCCTCCGACGTGCGGGACCCGGAGGCCGCCGACGGTCTCGTCCAGGCGGCCCTGGACGCGTACGGACGACTCGACGGACTCGTGCTCAACGCGGGCATCGGGCGCGGCGGGACCGTGGGCGACCTGTCGTTGGAGGACTGGGACGAGGTGATGCGCACCAACGTCACCGGTCCGCTGCTGCTTCTGCGCGCCGCGATCCCGCACCTGCTGGAGGCGAGAGGGGCCGTGGTCGCCGTGGCCTCGGTCTCCGCACTGCGCAACGGTACGAGCAACGCTCCGTACGCCACGTCCAAGGCGGCCCTGCTCCAACTCTGCCGTTCCGTCGCCGTCGACTACGGGCGTCAGGGGGTGCGGGCCAACATCGTGTGCCCGAGCTGGGTGCGAAGCGAGATGGCCGACCGCCGCATGGCACGCTTCGCCGCCGAGGCGGACCTGCGGGGTGAGGGCGTGGACGGCGCCTACGAGGAGGTGACCGGGCTTCTTCCGCTGGGGCGTCCCGGTGAGCCGCGTGAGATCGCGGAGACCATCAGCTGGCTGCTGTCCCCGGCGGCGTCCTACGTGAACGGCGCCGTGCTCACCGTCGACGGCGGTGCGACGGCCCTGGACCCCGGGACGCTGGCGTTCGAGTTCCGTGTCGCGCCCCGCCACGACGAGGCGCCCGGCACTCCTCGATAGCGGCCCGGATCCCCGACTGTCGTGCCGCCCGCCCGGTCAGTCACGGTGGGTCGGTGCCACGGCGTCGACGGGCTCGTCGTGCCGGGGCAGCGCGTCCGTCATCGACGGCCACATCCGGGCGATCCCCAGCAGTGTCGCGGGGCTGCCGTGCTCCACGCCGGGCAGGGGGCGGGGGACGGACGGGGGCGCGCCGACGAGCTTGGCCCGTCGGGCCTGGCCCAGCGCGCCGGCCAGTGCGGCGTCGGCGAGGCGATGCTCCGGCACCCCTGCCCGCCGGGCATGCCGGTGCGCCTCCTCATAAGCGCCGGGCTGGACGAATCTCTGCAGATCCAGCAGCGCGTCATAGGTCTCGATCGTCTGCCGGTGAGCCTGCAGCGCCAGCGGGGAACGCGGCCGCAGAACCTCCCGCAGCCTGGTCCGCTGCGGGCTGGAGAGCGCTACCTGGGGCACCGCCAGAACAAGATCGCGCCACAGTGGCCACAGACGCCAGGTGACACGCAGGGCGTTCCATGACCGGACGAGAGCGGTCGTGGTGGGGACGAGCAGCGATGCCGCCCTGATGCAGCCGTGGACGCCGATGATCAGGGACAGGTGGGGGAGCATGGCGGAGGTGCCGCCGTAGAGGTGCCAGAGGTAGCCGCACCAGAAGACGAGCGCGAGGACGCTCCCGGCGGCGAACAGCCGCAGCGACCAGACGAGATCGCGGTCCCCGGTACGCAGGCTGTACGACCAGCAGACCACGAGCGCGACGGCGTCACCGACCAGGTGGGCCACGATGAGGATCAACCAGTAGGAGAACGCCGGGTCGGCCGGCCCCTGGACGGATGTGACGCTCTCGCGCGGGTGATCGGCCTGCAGCAGGTCCAGGGCGACCAGCGCGCCCATCACCGTTGCCAGCCCGGCCGCCACGGTGAGACGCAGGCGACGACGCACCCGGGTGGAATCGACCATGAAGAGCAGGACCAGCCCGGCACTGAGGACGCCGATCAGGTTCCTGGTCAGGGCGACCGTGTGGAGCTCCACGCCGGCGTGCGTGAGCCGGCCGACGATCTCGGGCTGGAAGAGCGTGATGGCGATGGCCGCGGCCAGGACCGTGAGCCACAGTCCCCGCTGGTGCGGCTGGCGCAGCGCGGGCCGGGCACGGAGGACGAGGGCGAACCACATGGTGACGATGCTGAGGAGCCCCACCTGGGTCGCCAGCTCAGAGGCCGACATCGTCCGTCACTCCCAGGAACGCGCCGAGACGGCCGAGAGAGCCGGCCACCGGGCCGGTCTTCCCGGCGCTCTGTATCAGGCTGGCGATCATCTCGGCTTCTTGTTCCTCGGCGGTCGTGTAACTGGTCCGAGCCATCAGGCGTTTCACGAGATGGGGCTGCAGACCGCTGAGGAGCTGGTCCGTCAGCTCGTCGCCCGGGTCCGTGATCCCCCGGTGGTGGTCGCACAGGACGTGGCCGATCTCGTGCAGGATGATGTGCTCCCGGTGGAGCGGCGCGGTCCGGGCTTCGTAGAAGACGTAGTCGGCGTCGTCGGTGCCCAGCCAGAGGCCGCAGGCTCCGGCGATCGCTGCCTGCTCGGGCAGTTCCTTCAGAACCAGCGGGCGGCCTCTGAGTTCCTCCACCCGCTCACGGATCGCGTCGAAGGACAGGGACCGGTTCACCCCGAGATCACGCAGGATCGCCGCACACTTGCGTTGTAACTTGACGTATTCCCCCGTTCTTCTCACCTGCTGTCACCCCCGTCCCGGATGACGGAAACGCGAAAGTCGCCTGAGCGCTTGCATGAGCGGGCTTCGTCCCTCTCGCTCTCACTGGTCGTGGCTGCCCCGGCTTTCCGCATGGTGTCACCGGCCGGGACGCTGGTGTCTCCCTGCGGAATCGGATTCGTCGGACATCGCGTTCACGAGTGCGAGAAGGGCGTCGAGCCCTGCCTCCGACAGCCCGTCGGCGCGGAAGGCCAGCGTTCGTACCTTGCTGTTGCCCAGGGCGACGGCGAACTCCATCTGGCGCCTCACTCTCTCGGAGACCTCCTCGTCGGTGAAGTAGTCCGGCGTGACGCCGAAATGCTCCGCCAGCACCCGGAGGTGGTCGCGTGTCACGTTCCGCTTCCGTCCCGTCGCCAGCTCCCAGAGGTAGGTGGCCGAGAATGTCCGCCCCGTGCTCTGGCGGATCTCCTCCGCGATCTTGCTGTAGGGAGGACGGCTGCCCCGGTAGTAGGCGTTGATGATGTCTTCAAGCCGTCGAGCCAGGGACGACGGGCCTGCCGTGCCGATGTCGCCGTTGCTGCTGCTGGCCAAGTCTCCAACTCCCGGGCGCGATATCACGTCTGTGTCCAGCGGACAGGACAGGACACCCAACTTACGCAGCGACCCGCCGACTTGCCCACTCCCACCGGGCACGCGACGGCACCTTTGGCTCAAAAGCCCTCTCGAGATCCATCCTGTGCCGTGCCCGGGGCGCCAGGGACCCCAGCGGATCGGTTGACACCCTTTCATCCGCTGAGTACGGTCCCCGAGTGAGTGCTTGCGTCGCACCAGTGAGTCCGGCAACGGCCGTGCCGGGCATGGCTGTTCGTGGCCTCACGGTGCCCGCTGGGCTGTCTCCGCCAGGGCCTCGGCCTCGTGGGTGCGTCGGGTGCCGGCGGTGAACTCGCGCGTGTACGTCGCCTCGTCCATCGTGGCGCGCAGGCGGGCCGCGATGCGTTCCACGTCGCCCCGTTCCGCCGGGGGATGCGGGGCGCCCGCCCGTTCCCGGGTCGCCGCCGCCGTGCCGAGGAGGCGGGCCGCGCGGTGCGGGGCGCCTGCCAGGGAGTACGCGCCCGCCAGCCCTTCGAGGGCCAGGGCGACCGAGCGGGGGTCCTTGGTCGTCGCGGCGGCGGCGAGGCCGTCCCGGTGATGGGCCAGGGCCCGGTCGGCATCGCCGCGCTGCTCGGCGATGAAGCCCAGTTCGGCCAGCACCAGCGCGAGGCCGGGGCCGTCACCGCGGCGCCGGTTCCAGGCGAGCCAGGGACGCAGCCACTCCTCGGCGGCGTCGAGGCTGCCCTGGCGGCGGGCGCTCAACGCCAGCCCCAGCGCGGCGAACTGCTCGGCCGGCTGGTTGCCCTGCCCGACCGCGATCCGCAGGGCCCGTCCGTGCAGATCGTCGGCCTCGTCGTAGCGCTGGGTGAGCAGGGCGATCCTGCCGAGCCCCGACAGCTTCGTGGACATCTCGGGCCAGGTCTCCAGGGCCTGGGCGATCCGCAGGCTCTCCCGGTGCAACTGGGCCGCGAGGTCGTAGTCGCCGTTGATCTCGGCGAGCCTGCCGAGCACGTCCGTCGTCTTCAACCGGCCCCACAGATCGCCCAGTTCGGCGAAATGGGCGCGGGCCTCCTCGGCGTTGCCGCGCAGCGACTCCAGGTCCCCGCGGGCCAGGGCGAAGCAGGCGCGGGTGGTCAGCGCGGCGGCGGTACCCCACGCGTCGCGCAGGGTACGGAAGCGGACCAGGACGCGCTCGACCCGCTGCTCACCCTTGACCAGGGCCCCCACCGTCCACTGCGCGTGCGCCAGGAACCACTGCGCCCTGGTCGACTCCAGGGTGGACTCGGGCGGGTACTCCTCCAGGACGGCACACTCCCGGTCGTGCTCGCCGAGCAGCAGCCGGATGCCCGTGTACCAGAACTCAGCCTCCACGCGCTCCTCGGGCGCGGCCTCGCCCGCCGTGTCCAGGGCCGTCGCCAGCGCCCTGCGGGCCTCGCCCAGCCGGCCGCGGACATACCAGTACCAGGTCAGCGAGTTGACCAGGCGCAGTGCCTCCTGCGCCGCCCCGGCCCGGTCGGCCTCGGCCAGCGCGCGCTGCACATTGGCCGCCTCCAGGTCCAGGTACTGGAACCAGCGGGACTGCTCCCGCTCGTGCAGATGCGGCCTGGCCCGCTCGGCGAGACGGACGCAGTGGCGCAGGTGACGGGCGGCGGTCGCGGCGTGCTCTCCGGACTCGGCGAGCCTGTCACGCGCGTAGACCGCGACCGACTCCAGCAGCCGGTAGCGCGGGCCCTGCGGTCCTTCGGTGCGGACGGCCAGCGAGCGCTCCACGAGCAGGCTCAGCGCGTCGAGGACGTCGGCGGGTGACACGCCGCCGCCCGAGCACACCTCCTCCGCGGCCCGCAGCCCGCACCCCTCGCCGAACACCGACAGCCGGCGCAGCACGGTCCGTTCGCGCTCGTCGAGCAGACCCCAGCTCCAGTCCAGCGTGGCCTGCAGCGTCCGGTGGCGTGACGGGGCGTCCCGGTAACCGCTGTTGAGGACCTTGAAGCGGTCGTCGAGCCGGTCGTGCAGCTCCCGGATGCCGAGCGACCGCACGCGTGTGGCGGCCAGTTCCAGGGCGAGCGGGATGCCGTCGAGGCGCCGGCACACGTCGGCGACCAAGGGGGCGGTGGTGGCGTCGAGCACGAACTCCGGGTCCGTCGCCCGGGTCCTGTCCACGAAGAGACGTACGGCGCCCGCACCCGTCAGGGCATCGAGGTCCGGGTGGTCCTCCGGGGGCAGCGCCAGCGGCGACACCGGGTACACCGTCTCGTCGCGGGTGCGCAGGGGCTCCTGGCTGGTCGTCAGGATGTGCAGGTGCGGGGCCCGGCCCAGCAGCAGGCCCGCGAGGTGCGCGACGCCCTCCACGACGTGTTCGCAGTTGTCCAGCACGAGCAGCAGCCGCCGCCCGGCCAGAGCGTTCGCCAGGCGGTCCGCCGGGCCCCTCGCGTCGTCGTCCGAGGTGTTCTCCCGGATGCCCAGCGTCGCCATCACCCGCTCGGCCAGCGCCTCCGCGCCGGCGAACCGCTCCAGGCCCCCTCCGTCCGCGAGCTCCACGAGCCAGGTGCCCTCGCCGAACGCGCCCGCCAGACTCTCCGCCGTCGCCTGGGCGAGCCGGGTCTTGCCGACGCCGCCCGGGCCGGTGAGCGTCACCAGGCGCCGCTGTAAGAGCAGGGCCCGGACCGCCCGCAGGTCCTGCTCGCGGCCCACCAGGGGCGAGGCCGAACCGGCGGGACCCGGACCCGCCTGCGCCCCCGCGGCGGGCGCCGACGGCTCCGGTCTCGCCAGGGCCGGGTCGTGGCGCAGGATGGCCTGCTGCAGCGCATCCAGGGACGGGCCGGGGGTCAGCCCCAACTCCTCGTCGAGCCGGCGCCGCAGATCGTTGAAGCAGTCGAGCGCGTCGGAGGAACGCCCCGCCTGGTACAGCGCCCACATCAGCGCGCCCCGCAGCCCCTCGCGCAGCGGATGCTGCTCCACCAGCTCCGTCAGCTCGCCCACCAGCAGACTGTGCTCACCCAACTCCAGGCGCACCGCGGCGTGTTCCTCCACCGCCGTCAGGCGCTCCTCCTCCAGGCTCGCCGCGGTCGGCCGCACGGACGGCTGGTCGGCGAACTCGGCGAAGGCCGGCCCGCGCCACAGCGCCAGCGCCTCCGTGTACAGCGCCGCGCGCGTCACCGGGTCCGCGCCGGACCTGGCCCGGGCGACCAGTTCGCGGAACCGCCCGGCGTCGAGCGCCGCGGCCGGGACGTCCAGGACGTATCCGGGCGGCCGGTGCGCGATCAGTTCACGGCCGCCCCTCTCCGCGTCCTCCAACGCCCGCCGCAACTGGGAGACTTTGGCCTGAAGCGACGCCGTCGGCCGGGCCGTGAACGTCGAGCCGCCCCACAGGCCCTCGATGAGCCGCGCCGTCGGGACGACCTGCCCGTGGTGGGCGAGCAGATCGGCGAGGAGCATGCGCACCTTGACTTCGGGTACCCGCACGACACGACTCTCGTCCGTGCGCACCTCCAGCGGCCCCAGCACCCCGAATTCCATGATCTCAGCGTAACCGGCCGACGACCGGCGCGACGTGGCACGAAAAGGGCTCGGCCACCCGCCCCGAAGGGCGCCCCGCAGCGTTTCCGAAGTCGTCCGAAGCGAATCCGAAGGGGCATATGCCAGGGTTCCCCCAGGAATGCGGTTCGGCGCTGGGGCGGAAGGGCGGGGGCAGGTGGCCGAGAATGAACGACTGCGGCTGGCGATCATCATCGGCAGCATCAGGAAGGGCCGGTTCGGGCACGTCGCGGCGGAATGGCTGGCCTCGCGGGCCCGGTTGCGGCCCGACTTCGACGTGGACGTCATCGACCTCGCCACGGCCTGGCTGCCCGACGTGATGTCCGCCGACCCGTCGGCACCCCGGCCGCAGGCCGTCAAGGACCTCGCGCCCTGGCTGCGGGCCGCCGACGCGTTCGTGGTGGTCACCCCCGAGCACAACCAGACCTTCCCGGCGTCCCTGAAGAACGCCATCGACTGGTACGACACGGAATGGCACGCCAAACCCGTCGGATTCCTCTCCTACGGCGGACCCTCCAGCGGATTGTGCGCGGTGGCGGCCCTGCGCCAGGTCTTCGGCGACGTCCACGCCGTCCCCGTGCAGGAGACCGTGAGCTTCCACAACTACTGGGAGCGGCTCGGCCCCGACGGCACCCTGGCCGCCTGCGACGACTGGGACGTGTCGGCCCGGCTGATGTTCGACCGCCTCAGCTGGTGGGCCGGTGTACTGCACCGGGCCCGGGCGGAGCGCGGCTACCACGTACCCCAGGTGAACAGACAGGAGCGCAACGCGCCATGGACGGCCAGTGGTTCCGACGTTTCGCCGATCCCGAGCCCGACGCTCTCCGGCTGATCTGCTTCCCGCACGCCGGGGGCGCGGCCAGCGCGTACCAGCCGCTGTCCCGGCGGCTGCGACCGCACATCGAGGTGCGGGCGGTGCAGTACCCCGGCCGCCAGGACCGCCGGCTGGAGACGCCGGTGGCGGACATCGGGCAACTCGCCGCGGTCGTCGCCGGGAAACTGCAGGACGACGAAACGGCGGCACCCTTCGCGTTCTTCGGCCACAGCATGGGCGCGCTCGTCGCCTACGAGACCGCCCGGATCCTGGAGGAGCGCGGCGCCCCGTCGCCCCGCAGGCTCTTCCTGTCGGCCCGGGGTGCGCCGGGGCCGCGGCGCAGTCCGCACGACGTCCTCCCGGACGACGACGCGATCCTGACCGCCGTACGCCGGCTCGGGGGGACCGGCGTGACCCTGCTCGACGACCCCGAGCTGGTGGCAATGGTGCTGCCGGCTCTGCGAGCGGACTACGCGGCCCTCGCCACGTACTCCTGGACACCCCGGGAGCCGCTGCACACGCCGGTCACCGTGCTGTGCGGCGACGCCGACCCGGTCGTCTCCGTCGAGGAGGCAACCGGCTGGCGGGAGTTCACCCGCGCCGGGACCGAAGTGCGGGTCTTTCCCGGCGGTCACTTCTATGTGGACCAGCGTCGCGACGACGTGGCCGAGGTGGTACTGCGCGGCGTCCGCTCGGCGAGCGCCGCTCGGGCGGGCAACGACGCCTGCCATGACTGATCACGGGTGTTCGACGTACGGGGGTAGGCGTGGAATTCAAGGTTCTCGGGCCGCTCGAGGTGGTGAGCGGCGGGCGCAGTCTGCCGCTGGGCGGCGTCAAGCAGAGAGCGGTCCTCGGACTGCTCCTCCTCCACGCCAACCAGGTGGTCGCCACCAGCCAGCTCCTGGAGGCCCTGTGGCCCGAGGACGCGAGGCCGGTCACGGCCCGCAAGATGGTGCAGAACGCCGTGTGGGGGCTGCGCGCCCTGCTGGAGAGCGGGAACGGCGAGCAGCACGCGGCGCCCCGACTGCTCACCCGGGCACCGGGATACGTCCTGCGCGTCGACCCCGAGCAGCTCGACGCGACCCGTTTCGAGCGTGCCGTAGCCGCCGGCCGGGCACGCCTGGACGCGGGTGAGGCGGCCGAGGCCGCCGAGCTGCTGGGGGAGGCCCTGGCGGAATGGCGTGGCTCGGCCCTGTCCGACCTGGCCGAACAGGGCGTGGAGTGGGCCGAGTTGACGGCACTGCGGCAGCTGCGCCTGGACGCCATGGAGGACCGCTTCGAGGCGGAACTGGCATGCGGCCGGCACCACGCCGTGCTCGGTGAACTCACCTCCCTCGCCGAGGCCGAGCCCCTGCGGGAGCGGCTGTGCGGGCAGTTGATGCTCGCCCTGTACCGCTGCGGGCGGCAGGCGGAGGCGCTGAGCGTGTTCAGCAGGGTACGGCTGGCCCTGGTGGAGGAGTACGGACTGGAGCCGTCCGCCGCCCTGCAGACCCTGCAGCATCGCATCCTGCGCCACGACCAGGCGCTGGCCTCGCCCACGCAGGGCCGCGCGGAGCCGGGCCTCCCCGAGACGAGCGCCCCGGGACGCCCCGCGGACGAGGAGACGGGCGCCGCGTGGGCCCCGGTCCGGATCACCGCGGACACCGGGATTCCCGGGGCGGCCGGTCCGGACGTCAGGGCACCGGAACCCCTGCGGGCGCCGGCCCTGCTGTCCGTCGGAGCCGCTGAGAGCGGGAACCGACCCGGTGCGGAGTCCACATACGGCGTTGTGGAGAGCGCCGAACGGCCGGGCGCGGCAACGGGATTCGGCCTCCCCGGAGGCGGCGCCGTCGCCGAGCGGCGGGACGTGTGCGTGCTCGTGGTGTGCACCGAGTCCGCCGGGGACGCGGCGGCCATGGGGAGCGAACAGCTCGACACCTCCCTGCACGACGCGGTCACGGTGCTCACCGAGAGCGTCGAGGACCGCTCCGGGACGGTCGTCGGCTCCATGGGCGGGCTGTGCGCCGCGCTGTTCGGGCTGCGGTCCGAACGGCCCGAGGCGTCGCTGAACGCGGTGCGCGCGGCGTTCGCGGCCCGTGACCGGCTGGCCACACGGGCGGGCATGGTGATGCGGGCCGTGGTGATCTCCGGCAAGGCGATCGTGCGGCACGACCCGCACGACCCGAGCGCCGCCGTCTCGGTGGTGGGCACCCTGCTCGACAAGGCGCACGCGCTGCTCTCCGGCGTCCCGGAGGGCGAGCTCTACGTGAGCGAGGACGTGGCCGGCGACACCGGCACGTGGGTGAGCTACGACGAGACGACCCGCGCCGCCGACGGCGCCCCCGGCATCCGCAGGGCCCGTGCCCTGCACCCGGACGAGCCCGCCGGGCACGGCACCGACACCCCGCGCCGGCCCGAACTCGCCCTGCTGGAGAACCTGCTGGAGTACTCGCGCCACCATGGTGTGCCCTCCCTGCTGACGGTGCTCGGCGATCACGGGGTCGGCAAGTCCCGCCTGCTCGCCCAGTTCGAGCACCGCGTCGCGGGCGACGCCGACGGCGTCCGGGTCGTACGGCCGCGCGTTCCCAGGGGCGGCCAGGACGCCGCGGGTGTCGCGGCGGCGCTGCTGGAGGCATGGGCGCCGCGGCACGGGGCGCGGCACGACCCGCCGGAGCAGCGGATCAGGGCAGTGGTCCGCTCCGCCGTCGAGTCCGACGTGGACGCCGCGCGGCTGCTGCGCGTGCTGTGCCCCGCACCCCACACCGGCCTGGCCGGACGCGGGGCCGACCTGCTCGCCGCCTGGGGCGAGGTGATCGAGCACGAGGCACGCCACCGCACCGTGGTGCTCTGCCTGGACGACCTGCACCTCGCCGACGACGCGGTGCTGGACTGGGCGGAGAGCCTGGGCGGCGCGGGCACCGGGGCGCTGCTGGTCGTCGCGTGCGGCCACTTGGACCTGCTGCGCCGCAGGCCCATCTGGGGCAGTGCCTGCGAGCACGCCGGCCGGCTGACCCTGCCGCGCCTGCGCGAGCCGGCCGCCGCTCCACCGCCCCGGCGCACGCTGCCCTTCCTGGACTGCCGCCCCCGCCGCCAGGAGGAGCGGGCGCGGCCGTCCGGCCGGATCCACGCCGGGTTCCGGGGCAAGGCACCCGAGCCGGTCGACGTCCGACCCGGGCGACGGGCGGTGTGAGGACGGGGGCGGTCGTGGCGCGGGGATGACCGGGTCGAGGAGTGGCGAATGGGTGGCGTGTGGGCGGGACTTGGTGAGCTGTCCGTATGGACATCGCATCCCCACAGACCCGCCGTCCCGCGCACGCCTCACCCCGCCCCGGGCGCGGATCCGCCGCCGAGATGGACACCCCGATGGCCGTCTTCGTCGGCGAGCGGTTCGCCGCGGCCCTGCACGAAGGACTGAGCCGGGCCGGCCGCCCCCGGCAGACCGGCCCGGCGCGGCCGGGCGACGCCGAACCTCTCGCCCGCCCGCCCGGGCATACGGTGGCACGGCAGGACGCCCTGCTCGCCGAGCACGCGGCGGAGATACTGGCCCGCTTCGGCGTGGGGCTCCGGGCCGTGCCGGGCGTCACCGCGGCGGACCGGGCCCGGATGACCGCGTGGGCGCGGCGCGTCCTCGAAGGCACCGGGCACGCCGGCCCGGTGCGGGCGGGCGGGACGGCCCCCTGGGCGGCCATGGCCGGGTCCCTGCTGGTCGAATCGGCCGCGGACGTCCTGCCCGACGGGTCCGTGGACGGCACGCGCGCCCTGGGCGCCCTCGCCCGTGCCATACGCCTCAGCGGCACGGGCGGGACGCGCTCAGGCGACCTCGGGCTCCCGGACCGGCGGAAGCAGGGACTCCAGTAGCCGGTCCAGGGCGTCGCCCGTCTCCGGGCTGAGGCTGAGGGTCACCGTGCGCGGATGCGCGGTGGCCCAGCCCGGCCGCCGGTCCGGCAGCCGGGAGTCCGCGCCGACGACGGTGAGCAGCGGCACGCCCGCGTGGGTCTGCGTGAGCCGCTCCACCATGTCCAGCAGTGTGTCGTCGGCGTGCTGGAGGTCGTCCCAGATCAGCACCAGCGGCTGCTCGCGCGCCGCCCGCGCCAGGAACGCCCCCCAGGCCCGGAGCATCTCGCCGGGCGTCTCCCGCTCGTACGCCGACCGTTGCGGCGACAGCAGCCGGGCCAGGGGCGCGTACAGCTTCACAGCGCCGGCCGCGTCGCCGCCGAGCCGGTTCAGGGTGGCCCGCAGCCGCACCGCGGTGTGGGGCTCGGAGCAGTCGGGGTCGATGCCGCAGTAGGCGGCGAGGATCTCCGCCGGCACCGACAGGGCGGAATCGGTGTGCGGCGCCGGAACCGTGCCGGCCAGCACCCGAACCGGGCCGCCGTGGCTTTCCTCGACCCGCCGCTGAAACTCCATCAGCAGGCGCGTCCGGGCCCGGCCGGACCCCTCGATGAGGGTGATCAGATGCGCTGCCGAGCGCTGCCGGGTGTGCGACAGCGTGTGGTGCATCAGCTCCAGCTCGCTGCCGTGGACGGCGGCGCCCGCCGGGCCCCACGCCAGGTCCGTGACGTCGTCGTTCAGGGCGTGCAGCTCCCACGGGGCGAGGGCCGACGCGCAGGCACGCCGGAACGTCGCCGCCCGCTCGACCTGCCGGTGCGTCTCCTCGCAGACGTGGATCTCCCCGGCCTGCACATGCGCCAGCATCGTCCGGCAGGTGTCGACGAGCCTGCCGCCGCTCCAGGGCGGCGGCGGGTCGTCCGAGGACCGGGGCGGCAGCAGGGCCTCCCCGGACGCCACGGCCGCGTGCACGGTGAGGCCGCGCACGGCGGCCTGCGGCGGTGCGAGCGTGCCGGTGGGGACGCTGAGGCTGTAGCGGACGGCGGCCGCGGTGCGCACGGCACGCTCGGCCCGGTCGGCCGCGTCCGCCCCTTCGGCGAACACGGAGAGCACCGTCGAACCGAGCATGGCCGTGACCCGGCCGCCGTGGAGTTCGGTCTTCTCCCGGGCGATCTGGGTCAGCGCGTCGACCACCCGGTCCCGGTCCTCGGCCAGCACCCTTCCCAGCTCCGCACCGAGCCCGAAACGGAACATGACCACGCTGGCGGTACGGGACGCGTGCCGGCCGTTCCCGACCGCGCACCGCGGGCGGCGCGCCCCGTGCGCCCGGTCGAACGTCCCGCCGAGCCTCTCGCCCTCGAAGCACCAAGGACGCCCAGGACGCCAGAGGTTCTCGAGGCGCCCAC